>CAJXTM010000018.1 GCA_913061385.1 uncultured Rhodopirellula sp.
GAGATCAGCCTCGGTCTCGTGGGCTCGGAGATGTGTATAAGAGACAGCTCGTACAGCATGGACGCCCGAAACATGGAGCGTTTTCAACGGGCCAAAAACGAACTGATCCGTTCAGTTTCAAATCTGGAACCGCAGCAGAGTTACTATGTCTTTCTTTTTTCTTGGCGGACGACGGTGATGTTGTACCATCAGACGCCTACATGGATCAAAGCCGAGAGAGATCACGAGAAGAAATTGATTCGGTGGCTCAAGGATGTCAGCCTGAGTTCCGGCACTGATCCAAGGAATGCGTTGTCACTAGCGAATTCCATGCGTCCCGATGCTATTTTTCTGCTGTCTGATGGTCAATTCAATCACCCCAATACGCCATCTTCTGAAACTGGTTGGCTGCTTCCAGATGGAACACGCTCACAACTGGGTGTCGTGGATGGGATCGCCAAATGGATGTCCTCAATCCCAGTCCACACCATCTCATTTGAGAATCCATTTACCAAGGATTCCATGGCGAGAATCGCAAAGCTCAGTGGAGGTGATTTTCGGTACATTAAAACCCAATCGCATCTTCCAGTCGACTCCCAACGCTTTCTAAAAGCGGTCAAACAAATCGAGGGCACTTACCAAAGAGAATCCCAATTACCTTCAGAACTGCAACGGCGAATGTCAATTGCCAGAGAGTTGATTGCCGATGGGGAATTCGCATTCGCTGAGTACATCACCAGACCGGTTCGTGACGCTGACCCATCAGAAATTAAGAATCCGCTTTTACGTCGGGCACTGCTGGACATCATTGATGAAGAGTTAGGAGACAGTCGCTTGGAAAACCTGCAGATGAGTTCTGATGTTGAGGAATGGATCCTCACGCACGAATCGTAACAGATCCCATTTTCCAACTATCAAAAATGAAAGTCGCTATTCGATGCTGCCCGTTGTGGATCACAATTACTCTTAATGCAGACGGGACTCTGATAGCTGCCGATACATTTTCCAATGACCAATTCCCACTTCCATGAATCGGTCACCCACTGTCTGATAACCCAAGCGTCTGTAAAAGGGCACAGCCTCTTCACGAGCATGTAATTGTATCTGCTGAAAGCCCCGGATCCGCAGCACCGATTCGATCCCTTGTATGAGACGAGAACCCAAGCCTTTGCGTTGGTGATTTTCATGAACTGCCATCTGTCGAAGTTTCGCATCTTCTCGAGACGCGGGAACGATTACCGCACACGCTTGGACCTGCGCATCATGCACGAGAGCAAAATGTAATTCGGCAGACTCTGATTCCAACTCCTCAAACGAAAACGTAAGCCCCAGAGGTGCTCGCAATAAACGATCTCGCAATTCAATCTCGAGATTGTAGAGATTGCTATTCCACTCTATTTCGATAAATTCCATTTCTTACTTTCCTAACAGCCAGTTACCCAATAATAGTATTCCGACCGAAACCACGATGTTGATCACCACGCAAACGGCAAATCTGATTCGGAAAGATTTCTTATGAGTCTTGTGACGAATTCGGCGACCCGTAATCCAGCCGCCCGGCCAACCGCCCAACAGACACCACAACAGCAAAGTCCGTTCAGGAATACGAGCCCGACCTTGCACCGCCATTCGTTTGTCCCAAACATACTGTGCAGCGGTTACGCAGCTACACACAGCACTCCAAATTAATATTGTTTCAAGCATATTTGTTCAACACTCGATTTTATCATTTGTTGTTTTCTTATTTTATTTCGTTGCTTAGTCATCGTTACCACAACCAGGCCCTCTTTGCATGTCGCATTTTTCGCTCGATCAAAATCCTGACCTCGATCGTTACTTTGACGAACTTGGATACTGGTTGGAACTGGAGGGCGAAGCTGAGCGCGAACGCATGGCCCGCCGGCGGAGTATCCGATCCCAAACGCATGTCGAAAAGACGGGCGAAACGGTGATTGGGCTCGATATGCACGATCATCAGACCGGCCTGGCTGGCCGTCTACTGTTAGATTTCAGTAAACCGGGAGACCAAGCACTTCCGATGAATCGCTTGAAAGTTGGTTCGCCAGTCGTTGTTTCCGATAACGATAACCCGACGGATAAAGGAGTTGCAGGCGTTGTCAGCCGCCGAAAACACCACACGATTCAGATTGCTACCGACATCTGGCCCGAAGGCAAACGCTATCGCATCGATCTGTCGGCCGATGAAACAACAAGAAGACGCCAATTGGCTGCCATGGCCAAAGCAAGACTGGCGACTGGTCGAACCGCCAAACTCCGGGATGCCCTCTTAGGCAAAAGAGAAATACGATTTGATCAGCTTAATGCCGCCTCTGGTCGCCTGACAACGCTTAACCCTCCCCAGTTGGATGCAGTTTCATTTGGACTGGCAGCAAAAGACGTTGCAATCATCCATGGGCCGCCTGGAACTGGAAAAACAACAACGCTTGCTGAACTTATTTATCAGGCAGTGCAAAGCGGTGCCAGTGTTCTCGCTTGTGCTCCAAGCAATACTGCCGTCGACAATCTGCTGGAAAAACTGGTTGCTCTGATGCCTGCTGTCATCAGAGTAGGACACCCGGCACGGGTATTTGAATCGTTGCGAGGTCACACTCTGGACGAATTGGTCGACAATGACCCTTCCACCGACGTAGTCCGGGATATGCGCCGCGAAGTCAAGGAACTGATTCGTCTTGCTGAAAAGGGAGTTCGATCTCGTGATGGACACCGTCGAAGACGTGAATTGTTTGCTGAAGCTGGCAAACTGCGGGGTCAGATCAGATCGCTGGAAAGATCGGTGATTCAGAGTGTGATCGACTCTGCTGATGTCGTTTGCACGACCACAACCATCGATGATGATCTGTTAAACACCCGTTCCTTCGACTTGGTTGTAATTGATGAAGCCTGCCAATGCACAATGCCCAGTATCTGGCAAGCTGTTCTCCGAGCGGAAAAATTGATCCTTGCTGGTGATCACTGCCAACTGCCGCCCACAGTCTTGAGCGATCAGGCAGCTGCGAGGGGAATGAAAGATTCGCTGATGCAACGATTGATCGAACGCGATGGCGAATCCATCTATCGACAACTGACTGTTCAGTACCGAATGCATGAATCCATCATGCAGTTTTCCTCAGATACTTTTTATGATGGTAATCTGATTGCCGACGCATCCATCCGAAAGCACAGACTTTGTGATCTGCCTGACGTGGTCGAAATGCCGTTGACAGATTCACCACTAGAATTCATTGACACAGCAGGTGCGGAATATGAAGAACAGCTCGAACCCGATGGCGAAAGTAAACTTAATCCGAAGGAGGCTGATCTTGTTATACAATTGATCGGTGACCTGATCGAAGCAGGTGTCTCCCCCGCTGAAATGGGCATCATCGCACCCTATGCTGCCCAAGTCCGATTGCTGCGGGGAAAGCTTAATGTGATTGGTCTAGAAATTGATACCGTGGATGGTTTCCAAGGACGTGAAAAGGAGGTCATCATCGTCACCATGGTCAGGAGCAATCATAAACGCGAAATCGGATTTCTAGCCGACACACGACGAACCAATGTTGCTCTCACACGAGCCAGACGCAAGCTCATCGTGATCGGTGACAGTGCAACACTCGCAACACATAAATTCTACGCAAATATGCTTGAGAACTTTGAATCGCTCAATGCATATCGCTCTGTATGGGAATTCGGAGATGTCTGACAGAAAAGATCAGACTGAGAATCGGTTGCAAAGTGATCACAAACAGATGAAAAAGCATTCGCTACCTGAGCAATCCAGCAAATCACCTTGATTTTAAGTGAGACCAAGGCGTACACAGTGTGTTATGGAAGTGAAACACTATGCAACGTGCTTTTGGCCAGGATTGGCCGAACTCTGGTGGCGTGGGCGGTTATCTGCCCTCCCTGCCGCAATAGCATTCACCCTGATCGTGAATTTGATTCTGGTCGCTAGATACCTGTATCCGGGATGGATCCACAGCGGTTTAGTATCACTGGCGTTCTGGGGTGGGCTAATCGCCTTGTTTTTTTACATCCTGCGTACAGCCCGAGAATTACCTGCTCTGATCAATCCTCGCGATACTTGCGAAGAACCCGATCAATTTCCAGAAGCAAGGATCGCGTATTTGGGTGGACGTTGGGAAGAAGCAGAAGGTTTGTTGACAGATGTGCTAGCAATAGAGCCGAGAGATCCTCCTGCTCTGTTGCTTTTGACGGGTGTCTACCGCCATACGGGGCGTTTGGAAGCTGCCGTGCTCTTGCTGCGAGAAATATCTCGACTTGAAGCGGCAGATGATTGGCGGCTTGAGATCGAGACTGAATCGAAGCGTTTGACGCGAGCATCCGAAGCAGAGAATACATCGGAACAAATGGACACAAAAAACCACGTGTCCGAGACAAAAAACGCTGCCTAAATGACAGCAGAACTACTTGATATGAGTTGAGCTTGCCGCCGGAAAACAATAAGCCGAAGCAAAAAACTTTGATTTCGAGCTCCAAGCTGCGGTTTTTGGCAAATCGCTCGCGAAAGCTCCTATCCCCGCTTTTTGCCTTAACCGATAGAATCACGCTAAGCTGGCTCGAACACCACCGCGATAGCTAACTCGGATCCTGACAGAAAAACAGGGAGCCGCAATGCAATCAAGTGGCGTACGGTTTGCTACTAAGTAACTGAGAAACGATAAATTCGCCAATTTGACAGCACCCACCCCTGATTTTCTTCTCTGAGATGACTGGTCTTTTCGGTTAGACCTCTGAGAAATTGGTTTAGTGGGGTACAGACAATCGACCTGCTGTGGAGTCACCCACTCCCGCTTGAGTCGGATATGACAAGGGTAAATAGAGACAACATATGTACGAAAGATTTACGGACCGTGCTCGCAAGGTCATGCAGCTGGCTAATCAGGAGGCTCAACGCTTCAACCACGAGTACATCGGCACTGAACACATTCTGCTTGGCTTGGTCAAGGAAGGAAGCGGAGTTGCTGCAAACGTGCTGAAAAACCTCGAGGTCGATCTACGAAAGATTCGTCTGGAGGTTGAAAAACTGGTTCAGAGTGGACCGGAGATGGTCACGGTTGGAAAACTTCCACAAACTCCTCGAGCGAAAAAGGTCATCGAGTATTCCATGGAGGAGGCTCGAAACCTGAATCACAGCTACGTTGGCACCGAGCACATCCTGCTTGGCTTGCTACGAGAGCAGGAGGGAGTCGCAGCACAGGTCCTGATGAATCTGGGCCTAAAACTTGAAGATGTTCGCGAAGAAGTGCTTAACTTGCTGGGCCATGGCTTAGAAGGTGCAGAAGTCGGTGAGCGAGGTGGACGTTCCGGTGAAAGCGAAAGTCCAAGCAGTTCCGGAAAGAGCGGAAAGAGCAAGACACCGGCATTGGATAGCTTCGGTCGTGACCTGACCGAATTAGCTAAAAAGGGCGAGCTTGATCCTGTCATCGGTCGAGCCAAAGAAATCGAAAGAGCCACCCAAATCCTGTGTCGAAGAACAAAAAACAATCCAGTTTTGTTGGGTGAAGCGGGTGTTGGTAAAACAGCCATCGTCGAAGGATTTGCGCAGAGAGTGATCGAAGGCGACGTACCAGAAATTCTGGCTGAGAAACGGATCGTCGTCCTCGACCTCGCAATGATGGTTGCTGGAACGAAGTACCGTGGCCAGTTCGAAGAACGTATCAAAGCAGTCATGACCGAGGTCCGGCGTGTCAAAAACACCATTCTCTTCATCGACGAACTTCACACTCTTGTGGGTGCTGGTGGAGCTGAAGGTGCGATTGATGCTGCAAACGTGCTGAAACCTGCCCTCGCCCGAGGCGAGATCCAATGCATCGGTGCGACCACGTTGGATGAGTACCGAAAGTACATCGAAAAAGATAATGCACTGGCTCGTCGTTTCCAGGAAATCATTGTCGAGCCGACGGCCAAAGACGAAACCATCGAAATCCTGAAAGGCTTGCGAGGACGATACGAAGAACATCATCGTGTGCAATTCACCGACGATGCTGTCGTGGCTGCCGTCGAAATGAGCGAAAGGTACATCACTGCCCGATGCCTTCCAGATAAAGCAATCGATGTGATTGATGAGGCTGGTGCCCGGGTCCGTCTCCGGACCATGACCCGTCCACCAGATCTGAAAGAAATCGACGAAGAAGTCGAGAAGCTGAATAAAGAAAAAGAGGATGCTGTCGCTAACCAAGACTTTGAAAAAGCGGCAAATCTCCGGGATCAGGCTGAAAAACTGCGTAAAAAGAAAGATCAGATTACGCAAGAATGGCGGGACAAGAGCCAGCAAACTGACGGCGTCGTTGATGAAGAAATCATCGCTGAAGTCGTCAGCAAAATGACCGGCATTCCCTTGACTCGACTTTCTACCGAAGACAGTCTCCGTCTAATGCAGATGGAAGAAGAACTTCACAAACGTGTCATCAGTCAGGATGCCGCTGTAACAGCCGTATCGAAAGCTGTTCGACGAAGCCGAAGCGGCTTGAAAGATCCCCGAAGACCCACTGGATCATTCATTTTTGCTGGCCCAACCGGTGTTGGTAAAACCTTACTCGCCAAGGCGCTGGCAGAATACATGTTTGGTGATTCCGATGCTCTTGTTCATATCGACATGAGCGAGTACATGGAAAAACACAATGTCAGCCGATTGATCGGAGCTCCTCCGGGATTCGTCGGGTACGAAGAAGGTGGGCAGTTAACCGAGAAAATTCGGAGACGCCCCTACGCGGTTGTTTTGTTTGATGAGATCGAGAAAGCACATCCCGATGTCTTCAACATGATGCTGCAGGTGATGGAAGAGGGACGCCTTACCGACTCCTTCGGTCGTAACATCGACTTCCGTAACACCATCCTGATCATGACCACTAATGCTGGTGCTGAAGCTATTAAGAACGAATCATCGTTTGGATTCCAGAAACCAGATGGCGATGCCAGCTATGATTCCATGAAACAACGTGTGATGGACCAAATCGAGCGTGTGTTCCGTCCAGAATTCCTTAATCGACTTGATGACACCATCATCTTTCGCCACCTCACCAAGGATGACCTCAAGAATGTCATCGACTATGAACTTGCAAAAGTTCGTGAACGGTTGCTCGATCGTGGATTGGCAATCGAGTTGACTGATGAGGCAAAAGAGTTCCTCGTCACGAAGGGAAGCAACCTCGACTATGGTGCTCGCCCACTTCGCAGAGCGTTGGAGCAACGGATCGAAGATCCTCTCAGTGAAGAGTTGCTGCGTGGTGCATTTGAGGGCAAAGACACTATTGTGGTCACTGGTATCTTAGAAAATTCAGATGGTGACCGTGTCGAATCCAAAGATATTACTACCAACGAAGATGGTAAAATGCTCGACGCCGATGGGAAACGAGTCAAAATCATTCGACTCGAATTCAACGGTGAAACACGTGGGTTGACCGAAACCGCTGAGCCAGTCAGTGCTGGTGTCGCCGAGGGTGATGAGACAGAAGTCGATAACGAGAGCTAATCTCTGACTGACTTCAAATCGATTCATTTAAGCGGCGGACCACTATCCGCCGCTTTTTTTGCGCTCATCGTGAAAACATCGTTGAAATGCTCTCCTTTGATTCTAAACGCCGGTAGGTCACCTCCTGATCAAAGATCACCGGTGACCATGAAACCTATTCTATGACCGTCCTAGCGATCTCGAGCCATTGGCATGATTACATATCCATAACCATCATCTGTCGTCAGCAATGCTGGTGCCGATCCTGATTCAATTTCTAAAACGAAATTCACTTCGTTATCGAGTACTTTGCAGAAATCTGCTAAGTAACGATGGTCCATCGTCATCGTGATCGACTCACCCTCATAGGCGATTGGTATTTCTATTTGTGATTCACCAATCTCTGCTGTACTGGCTTCCATTTTCAAAGTGCCATCAGCAAAAGTGAAATCTATTCCTCGACTCTCGTGGTCTGTCACGATCGCTGCCTGGCGTAACGCTGCAAATAGTGGGCCTACCGTGACATCCAATTGGACTGCATTTTCCCGAGTTGGGAACACTTGTCGCCAATTTGGATAACGGCCCTCAACTAAACGGGAGTAAATAACTGCTTGAGGCGTGCGAACCATCAAGTCATTGTTTCTTGCTGCTACATCTACTGTTTCATCTTTGTCATTCAAAGCTCGCTCAATCAACTGAATGGCTCGAGTCGGTACTATTGTGCTGGCCCCAGTCGTTTGATGGCCTCCAACCGATTCGCCTGTTCCCTCCATGCGTGCCAACCTTCGTCCATCAGTACCGACTGCCGTGACCCGAGCCTCTTCCATTTCAAGAAGAACCCCGCCCAACGCAAACCGGCTACTGTCAGAATCTGTAGCAAACACCGTACGCTTCACCATCTCACGGAACAGCCGTGTTGGAATGACGTGATATTTGTCCTCATCAAAGCCAGCAACACTCGGGAACTCATCTGGGTTGTTGCCTGGCAGTTTGAACTTACTGCGTTTTCCTTTGACACGAATCCCTGACTCATCGGTCTCGAATTCCAAGACCTCATCATTGTTCTCTCGCAAAATTGCCATGGTCCGCTGCACAGGAAGCAATGCTGTGCCTTCGGTTTCAACCGTGACGCCCTCTTCGAGGTCGAGCCGAATCCCTACCTCCATGTCTGTCGCGGTCAAAGTGATTTTCCCACCAGCGGCAGTGACTTTCACGTTCTGCAGGATCTCTTTCGGAGATCGACTTGGCGCGATGCTGGCTGCGAGTGCAAATGCGTTTGTCAGTGATTCTCGTTGGCAGGTGATCTTCATGGAAATGCAAACCGATACCGTGGAAGTGCTCTATCAATCAGGTTTGCATGTTGTACCCCGTTGATGCTTCTCGTGCATGGGGACAAGCGAGGTTCATTATTGGTTGGCCAGCTCTTGGCTTTCATATAAGTTAATTATATCTATCGTCTTAATAATAATACCTAGCGGGAAGCTGTCAAAAAACGCTCCGGAATTGACATAAACTTATATCCTTTATTGGTTTATGGAAACTCAAAGGCAGTGGAAAACGCGTTGGGGGCAGGTTGAGGTTGTGTTGTAAACAGGCACAGTTTTGAACACATGGTGACAACCCGATTTTTCAGCAAAGCTATCAAACTCTCGAAAAGGCACGTTGGTTGAACAGGAAAAGAACACGTTATCCACCGCCTGAAAAGTCATGCCTCGCTGAATTTTTCTCGGACTTCCTCAGCGGCACGTTGCAATTCAGTGTCAGATTCGAGCATCGTTTCAGTTTTACGGATCGCATGAAGAACGGTGGTGTGGTCGCGTCCTCCGAAGTATTCACCAATTTGGTGCATACTCTTGGATGTCATTTGCCGGGCAATGAACATGGCAAGGGATCGAGCTCGAACGAGATGTTGTTTGCGAGAACTGCTGCGAATATCGGCAACTTTCAGGCGAAAATACTTCGCGACAGTTGTTCCAATAGCAGCAAGTGAAACTTCTTCACGCTCACCAACAACAGCGACGGCAGAGGCAATAGCATCTTCAGTTGGCTTTGCATCATGCATTCGGCACCACAGCGATATTTGTTTCAAGGCAGCTTCGAGGGCACGGGTTGGGAGGCGGGGTTCGAGTTTGCGGTCAAGCAGATCGAACAATTCGGCGTTGATATCCAAATCTAGGTGAACAGCCAGTTCTCGCAGCAATTGCGATCTGGCGGCCGCAGCAGGCATCTCCAGCGGAACAGTCAATCCTGGCAGCACACGGCTGACTAGCAGTGACCGCATACCTCTGATTTCTGAGGGGAGTCGTTTGCACGTCAGAAGGGTGGGTAACCCACGGGTTACCCGCTCTTCAATCCTCGCCGCCAATTCGTCTTGTGCTGCTAATTTATCATTCATCAAATGAAGATCGTCGATGACCAGAATCGGCGCTTCATTGATTTCGTGGCGTAGTGGGGGAAGATCATCAGCCCCAACAGCCTCAGCATAAAGTCGGGCGAAATCAATCGCGGGATAATAGAGTACAGGCGTTGGTTCACCGGATTGAGACCGACTCGATTCCCTTGCGGCAAGATGAAGTGCAATGGCTGTTTTGCCACTGCCACTGGGCCCTATCAGAAGCAAAGGGTTGCCCAAATCAAAGATTGAGGTCTCGGAGCATGCTACAAAGTGCACCATCCGATTCTCTTCACCCGCGATGAAATAAGGCAGACTGCCACTCTGAACGGGCGCCGCTCGTTTCCGTACCCTTGCGATTGGACGCTCGAGCGGAAATGAATGAACCTGATCGGTAGGGCTAGTCGCAGTCGACATGAAGGGAGATCAAAGTCAGGCGGGCGGGATCGTCTCGGTCGGACGATCACTTCATTCTACGAGCCTGGCATCGAAAAGCGAGCAAAATAATGCTAGTTATCCACATTAGTTTTTTTCTTTAACTTGTTGTATGCATTGGATATAGCGTCGATTGACTTGTCGATTTCTTCAATTGTGGAAAACTTTGATACACCAAAGCGAAGGGTTGATTCGATTTCGCCAGCAGCACGGTTCATCGCTGTTAGAACGTGACTGGGTGGACTGCTGCCACTACTGCATGCAGAGCCGCTACTGCAAGCAATCCCGATCATATCGAGTGCCATTAGCATCGACTGTCGGTCAGTCTTCAGGAAGGAGATCGAGCTGGTTCCAGGTAGCCTTTGATGCTTTTTGCCTTGTACCACTAGGTCTGGGTGGCGATCGATCAAGCCCCTTTCAAGGCGATCACGTAGCATCTGACAGTGTTCGGTGGAATGATTCATTTCATTGACGGCCAGTTTCAAAGCTTCGGCCATTCCGACGACCAGCGCGACCGGTTCAGTGCCTGGACGCGTCTCCAGTTGCTGCTCGCCCCCATGGAATACCGGCTCAATTCTCAGTTCAGGGGCGAGCCATAGAGCCCCAACACCCGCCGGGCCGTGAAATTTGTGAGCAGTAAAAGTGAGTGCAGAGATACCGGAATCTTGCAGATTAAGTGGGAGTTTTCCGACGGTTTGGGTAGCGTCGACGTGAAAAGGGATCCCAGCGGCTTGGCAAATTTCTGCAGCTTTGCTGATGGGCTGAATGACTCCCGTTTCATTATTGGCGGCCATGATCGAGACAAGAGCAGCATCACAACCTTCGGCGGAAATCAGAGGTTGCAGCTGATCTATTTGAACCAAGCCATCTTGATCGACGTCAAGCCACCGCAACGAGCGTCCTTCTTGTTCGAGCCATTTTGCCGTCGCAACGACACTTGGATGTTCAATCCGGCTCAAGATAATCGGTCCTCGATCTCCTAATCCGGTCAGTGCTTGGTGATTCGATTCAGTGCCACCGCTGGTAATGATCAGGCGGGCACCATCAGGCTGATCCAGTCTGGTTCCCAAGTAGGAACCGATGGCTTCTGTGGCGGCGTCCAGACTCGAGCGTGCTTGTCTGCCGTATATGTGTTGACTGGAGGCATTGGATGGCCCGTCCAGAAACTGTGCCAACATGACGTTGCCAACACGCGGATCGATTGCCGTAGTGGCGTTATTGTCCAGATAGACCGCGGTCACACTGTGTTCCTCATGCTATTGCTCAGATTCGCGTTTGTTGCTGTTCAATCATTTTTCGTAAGGCGTCGAAGACCAGGATGATTTGGGTAATCGACAGTCGCCTCCGAAAGCAGTTTGGCAGCGATTTTGGGCTGCTCTGCTTTCCGCATGTCGCTGATCAGGTTGACGTACTCTTCAGCCAATTGCTGATCGATGATTTTCTGAATTTCTGCAGGGCTTTTACCCTCAGCGTCAGCCGTTGAAAAAACCATGGGCATCAATATGTAAAGTTCTCGCTTGGCCAACCGATGAATGATTGGCCACAAGATCGCAGCATGATTTGGATTTTGTTGACTCCAATTTCGCCAATACAATTCGTTTCCGTTGCCAAGTTCGAGTAGTGTTAGCAGTAAATTTGCATCGCCGTTGGTTTCGCCTGAGAGCCCTCGAGAGAGGGATACGAGATGCCATTCCTTCGCCACTCCCTTGGGAATCGTTTTCAGGATCTTTGTTTTCACGAAAGTGGCGACAGGTGGGGTACTATCCTGTCGACGGATTGGCGTAATTTGCCAGTGAAACAGAGGAATTTCGTAGAAACTAAAACTTCTCTGTACAAAGTGGCTTGGTGCGAATTCGCTGCCACTAACGTAGCCTTGAGTCCGGATTACCAACCCAAGAACAATGCAGATTACGATGGCAGCGCCGATGGTGAACCAATTTTTGACAACGCGATTTTTCTTCGCGTTCGACGTTCCAGACTGAACAGATGTAGAAACCGAGGTGGACACGGGAGCGTTGTTGGGGCATGTTCGGGTAGTGAATGGAGCAAGTACTCAACAGTCTACTGTAAGCCTACTGTAAGCAATGATGCGTTCGAGAAACCCTAACGTTTGCTGGAACTCAGGTGAATCAAGCAACTCGATTGCATCACCAAGGCCTGCTGGTTCGATTCAGGCAGCCGTTGCTGCGGGGAGAATCTTGCCGTGGAGACCTTATAGAGTAACCCAAAAGCCAGATTCGACCGATACTCCTTTTCTGTCAGGTCAGCCAAGTCAAGGTCAGGAAGGTAATGATCCCAGACTTTCCCGGATGCGATTGGAGGCTGTCTTGCTATTAGCAAAAACGCCTTTGAGTCTCCGGAAACTATGTCAGATGGCTCACTTGGCGGACGCTACTGAGGCTCGTACACTAATCCGTCAGTTGAATAGCACTTTTGAGGAATACGGACGGGCGATTCGCGTTGAGCAAATTGCAGGCGGGTATCGCTTGATGACAAGGTCGGCATTGTCGCCTTGGCTTGCACGACTGGGGCACTTGCCAGCACCAGTACGATTATCGACACCAATGATGGAAACCCTTGCTGTAGTTGCTTATCGTCAACCTGTATCGCGGGCCGACGTAGAGGCGGTTCGAGGGGTTGGCTGCGGCGAGTTATTGCGTCAAATGATGGAACGGGACTTAGTTCGAATTGTCGGTCGTAGTGAGGAGTTAGGGCGTCCCTACCTTTACGGAACCACCAAACGTTTCTTACAACTTTTCGGACTCTCGAATACCGATGCATTGCCAGCAATTCACTGGCAAGCACTACAAGACGATCCCCAACCAGAAGATTCAACCATTGTTCAATTATCGACACCAAAGAAGGAGCTCGTAGTGAGTACCACTGTCGTTCCAACTCTTCCCGAGTCCGATCACGTTGCTCTCGGTTCTGCAGCAGCTGTAGATCCATCTCTCCTCAATCCAACCAGCGATTCAGTTCATGCTGTAATCGAGGAAGAAGAGGATGGCTATTTCGACGCCGACAACGATGCTGACGACGACGATGCTGACGACGACGATGCTGACGACGACGATGCTGACGAAGATGATTGGGACGAAGATGAATCAGATGATGATCTCGATTCAGATGACTCCGACGATGACGAACTCGACGATGATGACGAGCTGAATGACGATGACGAGTTGGACGACGATGGCTCCGGAGACGAGCTAGATGACGACGGTGATGACTCTCTCACCGACGACGGCTCTGACGACTCCGAAAACGACGACTCTGATGACGATGACTCTGACGACGGCGGTTGGGAAGCTGTCTCTTATACACATCTCCGAGCCCACGAGACCGAGGCTGATCT
>CAJXTM010000019.1 GCA_913061385.1 uncultured Rhodopirellula sp.
ATCTACACGTAAGGAGTCGTCGGCAGCGTCAGATGTGTATAAGAGACAGAAGGTACACATGCCACCCAGAATTGCTGCGTAGCTCAGCGGCAACAACAGACGACTGGTACTGGCTGAAATGCGTTTAGCCAGATCATTCACAACAGGCATGAGGGCAACTACGACCGGTGTATTATTTAGAAAACCACTCAATACGGCGACGGGTACAAACAATCGGGCTTGCGCGGTTGTGAGGTTCTTTGCCTTATTGAGGAACCAGCCGGTGGCCAATTCCGTGCCACCGGTGCATTCCAGACCAGCGACGACAGCAAACAGAAGAGCGATAGTGATCAAACCCTGGTTTCCAAAACCCGCGACCGCTTGCTCAGGTGTCGGAAGTGATTCAGAACCCGTGATGTTCTGGACCAAAACGAGAATTCCGAGACAAAATAGGGCTAATAGGTCAGTTGCCGCCACGCGCAGCGCTAAGCCCACCAGCAATGTGCAGGCCACGGCGATGGTCAGCCAAGCTTCCCAAGTATCCAAAAATACGCCCTTTACGGATTGTTCAATTATCTATTTTAATAACGAAGGTAAAAAGTTTTCGGTTGTTTTGACGTTCCAGACGGGATATCCACACTTGTCCGGTATCGAACGCTTGCTCACGGTGCCGTGAGCCTAATTTTGTCCTGCTTCGCTCTCAATTACACTGCTGGCAACTGGCTGCAGGCATTTGCATTGTCCCGAGCCCGTTTCCTTCCCACCTATTTTCCCTGTTCCCATGACGCAACAGATGAAAGCCTTTAAGTCCTCGGGGCCGCTGATCATCACCGGTCTCGTGCTGCTGTTACTAATCCTGCATCAAGATAATTGGTTTTGGACGGATGCCACGCTTGTATTCGGTTTCATACCCATTGCTCTTTTCTGGCATGCTTGCATTTCATTGGCGGCAGTAGCGACCTGGTTTCTAGCGACACTCATCGCTTGGCCTTTGACAGATGACATTGAAGATCATGAGGGAAGCGAATGATGGATCATCCAGGATTACCACAACTGATAATTATTCTTGTTTACCTAAGCTTGCTGCTTGCTTTGGGGCTCTTCTCGAGCCGTTTATTCAAAGGCACCAAGGAGGATTATCAGTTAGCAAGCCATTCGATTGGTCCGTTTTTACTTTTGATGAGTATCTTTGGAACGACGATGACGGCGTTTGCGTTGGTCGGTAGCAGTGGCGAGGCATTTCGTGAGGGCGTGGGTGTTTACGGCATGCTTGCCAGCAGCAGTGGAATCATACACTCGCTCTGTTTTTTCTTGATCGGAGTCAAGGTTTGGAAGTTAGCCCGTCGTTATAAGTACACGACACAAATCGAGTATTTTCGTGACCGACTCGACAGTGATTTTGTTGGTTACTTACTATTTCCAATTCTGGTTGGTTTGGTGATTCCATACTTGCTGATTGGGGTGATCAGCGGCGGAGCGGTTGTGCAGTCATTGACGGCTGGCTTGGCACCGGATTGGCCAATGTTTCAAGTACTTGATGCTGAGGGCAATGTGAATCGGGCCTTGCATGGCGGTGTACCACCGTGGCTGGGATCAATGGTGATTTGCATCGTTGTTCTGGTTTACGTGTTTTTTGGTGGCATGCGTGGAACGACTTGGGCAAATACATTTCAGACGTTGGTCTTCATGATTTTGGGCGTGGTCACATTCTTTGTGATTGCAAACAGATTAGGTGGTCAGGATTCCATCCTTGACAATCTCAAGACGTTGGCCGACTCGGTACCGGAGGACAAGGTCACACGCTCTGAAATGAGCAAGACCAAGTTCTTTACATACCTTTTCATTCCCTTGTCGGTTGGGATGTTTCCGCATTTGTTTCAGCATTGGATGACGGCAAAGAGTTCCCATGCTTTTAAGTTGCCCGTGGTTTGTCATCCATTTTTCATCATGATTGTTTGGATCCCATGTGTGTTAGTCGGAATTTGGGCGACTGGTCTTCCTGCAGATATGCATTTGCCAGCCAACCCCAATACCATTCTGCCTTTCCTTGTGAAAACTCAGACGGGACCCGTTTTAGGAGGATTCCTTGCTGCAGGTATTCTGGCGGCGATTATGTCCAGTTTGGACAGTCAGTTCCTGTGCATCGGCACGATCTTCAATAATGACGTTGTTACCCATCTGGCGGGAAAAGATCGATTTAGTGATCGACAGCAGGTCATGTTTACTCGGCTATTCATTATCGGAATTGTTGCGATCACCTATTTCCTAAGCCTAGGGAATGTCCGCAGTGTTTTTGCTCTAGGTGTTTGGTGTTTCAGTGGTTTCAGTGCGCTGTTTCCCATCGTGGTGGCAGCACTGTATTGGCGCAGGCTTAGTGCGGCGGGTGCGATCAGTGGGGTTTTCGCAGCAATCACTAGTTGGTGCATATTGTTTTACCAAGGCAGCAAGGTTCCGATTGAACAAGGTGGTTTGAGCAAATTTGTGCTGGAACTGCCGCTCGGCGGAGAGAGCTATCAACTGATGCCGGTGGTTGCGATGATGATGAGTTCGACAGTGACCATGATTGTGGTTTCGCTCATCACACCTAGCCCCAGCGATGAAAAATTGGCAAAGTTTTTCGATTAGTTTAGTTGTCCACCAGGCATCAGGAGGCCTACTCTGCGAATAGCGTTTTCATATTCGCAGCACCGGATGATATCGATGGATGACAGGTTTTGCCGGAACTCGGCAAAGCCGGTAATCGTCGGTGGACTTGGGCTACCGAAAATGAGCAGGACCTATGCTCAATTCATCCGGTCATTTGAGATGTACCGTTCCAAAGGTGGAAGTATCTTGCCATGAGTCGTCTTTGGTGTGGAACCATTTTGTGATTGCATCGCGTTGTGCACTTCCATGATCATCATTGACTTGGAATTCAATGCCCATCACGGTTCCGACTTTCATGTCGGCCGCTTGGGTTCGGATGGCCATTTCGACGATGTAGCCTTTCTTGTTCTTTGTTGTTGCTGCCTTGATATCGACTTCGTCGTAGCCAGTACCCTGCCCTGATATTTTGCCCTCGTAATTGACACGGTATTGTGCATCGTCGGTATCGTAAGTTGTTGATTGATCTTGCTGCTGATCCAGAAATAGTTCAACCGAGTCCTGAGCCCAGTCGTCACTTGAATCGGCGGATAGTGCTGAGTCCTTGACCACCCACAACGCGTACAAGTGTCGATCGTCCCAAAGCAATCTGACCGTGGCTGTTGCCATGTCTTTGGGATCGATCTCAAGAAGATCAGCGATTGGTTGATTAACCATGTATTTGGGGCATGATTTCCATACCTCATCGATTTTTGCGTCCACCGCTGGGGTCCCCTTTTTGGCAACAGCAACACCTTTCAGTAGTTTTGCATTTTGGTTCTGAGCCCATGCAACTGCTGCAACTGAAATGACGAGGTAGGCATACAAGAATCGAATCATGTGTGGTTCGTGCTTTTGCGAGTGGGATGGTTTTCGGTTCAGTGGGGCCGATTTTCTAAATTCTGTTCTCAGTGTAGTCCAACCCAAAGTAGGCAAAAAAAAACGGCGAGCAGATTAATCTGCTCGCCGTCGACTCATTATTCTGACTTGATTGGTTGGGACAATCGAGGATCAGCCTCCGAAGGGATCACCTCCGAATGGATCAGCACCGCCAGTCGCGGGTGCACTTCCGCCTCCGAATGGATCAGCGCCGCCACCAGCAGGAGCACTTCCGCCTCCGAATGGATCAGCACCGCCACCAGCAGGAGCACTTCCGCCTCCGAATGGGTCAGCGCCGCCACCAGCAGGAGCACTTCCGCCTCCGAATGGGTCAGTTCCACCCGCTGCAGCACCGCCACCAGCGGTAGCCTTGGGTTTGCCATCGAATGGTTCTTTCATGGCACCTGCCAGAGCATCATCACCCATTTTTGTTGGTGTACTCTGTTCGAGTGTGCCAGCAAACGGATTTGCCGCTGCCGGCGGCTTTGGTGGTGGTGACACGGGTTGTGATGGGGCACGTCGGGTACGTGGGGCAATGGCCGAATTTTCGGGCGTCGCTCGGATTTCGCCATAGCGTTGAATGGATCTTGCGTTGGCTTCAGCCAATGCCTTGATTCGCGCTGCTTGCCGAATTTGTTCCAGCTTGAGTCGACCATTACCCTGAAATCTGGCAAGGGAACGGCCGATCGATGGATTGGGTCCGCCTAAAGCTTCGATGGCAGCACCGGCCTGCCAGTCTTTTTCAGCGTCTTCTGGACGTCCTGAAACGTAGTTAACAATGCCACGGTAGTAAAAGACACGTGGGTCTTGGCTACCGTTGTCGATAGCAAGAGAAAAGAATTTGAGAGCATCGCTCAATCGTCCGCCATTGTAGGCGTGGACACCTTGGCCATAGGTTTCGGCCAGGATGGCGGTTTGATTTTGAGCAGATGCGGAATCGGCATTTAAGCCGCCCAGTGCCGTCAGTGCGAGTGCAAAGATGGTCAATGCGTATGTTTTCATCGCGGAAGCATCCTCCCCCAGAAAGATGTAGAGTGGGCCGCAGACTGGCAACGAATTATCGAAAGCAGTACGCAATAGGCCCAGAAAAGTTGTGTTGATCGATCACCCAAACTGTAATCTTGGGAACAGCCGGCGGCAAACGTTTTTCGTCAGGATCTGCGTTGATGCAGGCAATCATTTGTGCCATGCAGTCGGGTTATGACGCTGTCGCCCAATTCAGAAGTGGTTGAGATAGTGGCAACCGTCGGTGTTGGGGTGAGGAAACCTGGCCGGATTTACGCTATCCAGCCACCTCCAAGAACCCGTGTTCCGTCATAAACGACTGCTGCTTGACCGGGAGCAACCGCCAGTTGTGGCTCGTCGAATTCGGCCGAAAATTGGCTTGAATCCGCAGGATCAACCAAGATTTGAGCCGGCTGGGGAGGCGCGTTGTAGCGTATCTGTACTGAGACTTGTTGGGGCAGGTCCGCTGGCTCGACCAGCCAATTCGCCTCATTTGCATTGAGTCCGGGTTTTGCCAGCCGATCTTTTGTACCAATCACGACCTGATTCGTTTCGGGATTGATCTCGGTCACGAAGAAAGGTGTACCCATGGCTACTCCCAAGCCTTTGCGTTGCCCGATCGTGAATGCCTCGTAGCCAGCGTGCTGACCGACGATTTCACCCTCAGTCGTAACAATTTCGCCACTGGTGTGGGCAGATCGTTCTGGTTCTCGGGCCCGAACGAAATCACTATGGTGCCCCTGAGTGACGAAGCAGATCTCCTGACTATCTTTCTTGCCTGCCACGCCGAGGCCAAGTTGTTCAGCGATTTCTCGGATCTTTGGTTTTTCGAATCCCCCCACCGGCAGTAGCATTCTGGACAGTAATTCTGGACGTATGCCAAATAGTGCGTAGGACTGATCTTTGGCGGAATCGAATCCCCGATGAAGTTCGTGGGAGCTGGAATTCGCCGTTTGCGAGACCATTTGGGCATAGTGCCCCGTGGCGACGAATTCAGCGTCAACACCATCGGCATAGTCAAAAAGCCGGCCAAACTTGATCCACTGATTACATCTGACGCATGGGTTCGGGGTGCGACCTTGCAGGTAATCGTCCACAAAGTAGTCGACAATTCGGCGAAAATCTTCCTGTAGATCAAGCGCATAGAACGGGATATTCATCCGTGAAGCAACGCGTCTGGCGTCTGCTGCATCAGACGCTGTGCAACAGCCTTGCTTATGATCGGCTCGTCCTTGGGCCATGCCACCGAGTACAGGGAGACTAGGTTTCCCATCTTCGACTCGGCAAGCCTGGCTGGATTCTTCTCCATGACGCATAAAAACACCAATCACCTCGTGACCGGATTCCAATAGCAGGTGTGCAGCGACGCTTGAATCAACGCCGCCACTCATCGCGAGAACGACTCGGGCCATGTATATTTCAACTCCAGTGAGCG
This sequence comes from uncultured Rhodopirellula sp., assembly GCA_913061385.1. Lineage (GTDB taxonomy): Bacteria > Planctomycetota > Planctomycetia > Pirellulales > Pirellulaceae > Rubripirellula. The sequence continues at coordinate 5,921 of CAJXTM010000019.1, forward strand.
GTCATGATTGGTCCCTGACGATTCCAAGTCGGGGGGCAACTGCCATTTCTGTGATTTCGATTGCCGACGCCACCGAAATCATACCCACACATCATACGCATGGAGACCGTGACGAGAATGGATGCCGAATTGGTTAACCGCAGTAAAGAAATTCACGAGCGCCTGATCCAGCTTGGAGACTCTCTTTGACTACGCTTCCAAACAGGAACAAATCAAGCAAATTGAAGTGAAGATGGGCGATCCAGGATTCTGGGACGACAATGAGTCGGCTCAAAAAACTGTTTCGAAATTAAAATCACTTAAAGCCATCGTGGTCCCGATGGATGAACTGACTTCCTCGGTTGAGGATCTTGCTGCGCTGTTTGAGATGGCAGAGGAAGATGAATCGATTGCAGTCGAGGTGACCAGCGAGATTAAGCGGTTGGAAAAGATCCTTGAGGCACTTGAACTCAAAGCTCTTCTCAATGGGCCTAATGATTCTGCAGGTGCCATTCTTTCGATCAATGCCCGTGATGGTGGAACTGATGCCAATGATTGGGCAGATATGATGTTGCGGATGTATTCCGCGTGGGCGGTCGGTGAAGGCTACAGCATTGATTTATTGGATCGGCAAGAGAACGAGGAAGCCGGGATCAATCACGCTTCAATTGCGGTACGCGGACCGATGGCTTATGGCTATCTGAAAGGTGAAGAGGGCATGCATCGGTTGGTGAGAATCAGCCCCTTCAATAGTGAGGGTAAGCGGCAAACCAGCTTTGCAGCGATTAGTGTTGCACCTGAGATTGATGACTCGATAGAGATCGATATCGACGAAAAAGATGTACGGGAAGATCGGTATCGTGCCGGAGGTGCTGGTGGTCAACATGTCAACAAAACCGATAGTGCGATTCGATTAACTCACCTCCCAACCAATACCGTTGTCCAGTGCCAGAACGAGCGGAGCCAACATCAGAACAGGGCGACAGCATGGAAGATGTTGCGAGCCAAGATGGCTCGTCTCGAAGAGGAAAAGCGGGAAGCAGAAGAAGCGAAGAAATATGAAACGCAGGCCCGCACTGGTTTCGGTAGTCAAATCCGAAACTACTTCTTGCATCCTGATCAACGAGTAAAAGATTCTCGCACAGGTCACTATGTAGGTAACTTCAATAGTGTTCTGGATGGAAGCGAATTACAGGGCTTCTTTGATGCATTCCTGCGTTTGAAGGCAGGCAAGGCAGATTAAGAATCCCAGTTGGTGTTAAGACTCAAGTGGGGACAAACTTGTGACCGAGCCAAACGATGATCAAAACGATCCCTGTCGCAGCCCTCACGAAGTCAGTGAAGCAGAGACAGCTGCAACGAGATGGGGATGAGGAAGCTTGCTTGTGGTTGCTTTCGTCGTCTTGGCGCTTGTTGTGCCAGAATTGTTGGTATTTGGAACAACAACAACTTTCAATCTGCAACGTACTCGTCTGATTAAAATTCAATCCGCAGGAAACATACCGCTTTTCGTCCAAGGAGGCGGATTAGTGTCTGATACTGATGCTCATCCAAGCATCGTGAACTCTTCGGGACCGTGAATACCTCACAGCGTGAGCTTTGGTGATTCGGATTCAGCCCCTCTCAGGCAGCTTTTCGGTCAGAGCCCGTTCCCGGTTCTTTTGCGGCGTTTGTGGTTTGGATGGCGGATGAGGAACTTCGTTCACGACGCAGGTCGCGTATTTTTTTCACGTGATCATGCAACTGATTTTCCATATCTCGGATTCGATCTTGACCCTTCGCGTTGGTTTCAAGACTGTCTTCGAGTTCTTCACGTACGCAATTGAGGTGCGATTTTATTTCTGTTACTTCCTGTTGCAGTCGCTCCCGCTCTCTTCGGTCATCGATGGCACCTTCCAGTTCGGTCGATAGTTGTTTGATTTCGCTAAGCTGCTGTATGACTTCGTGCTTTTTTGAATTGTGATCATTGACTAACGCCTCATGTTGTTCCGACTTGGATTTCAGTTGCCTTCTCAAGTCATCAATTTCTTCTGCTTCCAACCGTAATTGCTTCTCGTGCGTGGCCTTGGCAACCTCAAGCTCATCAGAAACTAGCGCAAGTTCACATTGTTGCTGATCCAGATTGGTTGTCTTTCTCGCTAGCTCATCAGAAACTAGTGCAAGTTCGCGTTGCTGCTGATCCAGTTTGGTTGTTTTTTCCAATAGCTCATTAGAAACTTGTTCAAGCTCGATTTTTTGCTGGGTCAGTTTGCTTGTTTTCAATGCTAGGTCGTCAACAACTTCATTGTGTTGCTGCGATTTTGACATCAGCTGTGTTTTTAATTCAGCAATTGTCGTGTTTCTTGTTTCGACTTCTGCATGCAGACCCATTTCCAGTTTCTGGTATTCAAGGGTTGTATGTGACAACACCTCATTCATCTGTTTTGTTTCAGTGAGATGCGTGGTGATTTGATTGCCCAATCGGCTGATCGTTGCTTCGAGGTTATCGCGGGTACTGATAAGTTGCTGGCGTTCCAGTTTGACTGCACGCAACTCTTTCACGATATCATTAAGCTGCTTTTGGCTGACTTGCGATTGATTCAGTTGAATCTGCATTTGTTGTGCCTGATCGTTAGCCTGTTGATTGGCAGCGGTCAGAATGGCGTTGTCACTTGATAGTATTCTAATGTCGTCGCATATCCTCTCGATCCGAATTTCCATCGTGTAGATTTCGGCGATTGCGGATACGAGTTCGCACTGCGTTTCATCGCAGATCTGTTCGGCAGTCTGGATCATCTCTTTGTGCTGCTCGATTTGGCCATAAGCCTGGTCGATTTCATTCAGTCTGCGTTCCAGATCCAGTTCTAATTCCGGAACACGATTGGCCTGTTCGGTCAGTACAGAAAGTTGGTCAGTTTGTTGAACCAATCGACTTTCCAACGCTGCATTGCGTTCGTGGTATTGTTGGATTGTTTGTTGGGCTGTTTCCAATTTGGCCAGAGTGGTGTTCCATTCTTCGATCTGTTCATGCAAAGCAGCGACCTTGGCAGTTTCCGAGGTCAGTTGTGCTCTGGCTTCTACCAGATCAAGCGAATGGATGACGGATGCTTCACGAATGGAACACAATTCAGCAATTTGTGCCTGTTGTCCAGAACTCTGCTCTTGTTGCTGTTCTAAGAGTTTTTGTAGATCCGTGAGCTTGGTCCGTAAAGCTAATTGTTTCGCGGCCGACTCTTCCAGTTCAAGAAGCAATGTCGGGATGAGAGTCTCAGATTGTGCAACTGTATCTAGAGCGCGGCTAAGGGCGATATCGAGCTTTTCACATTCTGTAGACTTAACGCTGATTTGGTTCTCTAAATCAGCAAGTTGGGTTTGGCATGCGGTATTGAACTGTTCGAGCTGAAGGCGGTGTGCTTGCTCTTCTTCGAATTGACTATTGGTTGTGTCAATCTTTTGTTCAAGTTCACCGAGTCTGTTGGTCTTTTGCTTCAGTTCTGTCTCGCAATGTTCCAAGGTTTGTCGCTGTTCAGAAAGTGAACTCGCAGCCGCAGCCAGATTGGTGGCGAAGTCATCACGTTCGATTTGAATTTGTTTTGCCAAATCCAAGTCAGTTTCTAGTTGTTCAAGTATTTGCTGACGATCTTGTAATTGTTGCTCGAACTGGTTTCGTTCGGCGCGAGCTTCATCTAGGTCTTGGCATCTTGCTACCAAGTCCTGCTGGGTTTGTTGCAGAGATTCATTTGTCTCTTTTAAGGCTTGATCTTGTGTAAAAACACGTTTTTTAAGATGTTCGATACTGCTCTGTTGTCCGTCGACTTCACCCTGATGAGCATCAATGTGTGACCGTAAAATATCGATTTCACAGTGGGCGGTTTCAAGGTCAGAAATGCACTGGCGATACTGTTGGTGGAGTTGCTCGAAACCTTCGTGATGTGTTTTATTTTCATTGGCCAGCGTAGTGTTCTTCTCAATCAGCTCCTGCAATTGGCTAATGACGGTCTGACTTCTCTTTTCCTCGTCTGCCAGCTGAATTTCAGAGTCGTTTAGGGAATGACGAGACTGGTTCAATTGTTCCTGTGAACTTTGTGAGCTTTGTTCGAGTCGCTTATATTTTGAGCGAAGTGTGGAGTGTGCCTGCTGCAGGATTGTTAAGTCTTCGCTGTTGGAATCATTTTGTTTTTGAAGTTCTCTTAGCTGTGATTTGCGTTGTTTGAGCGAACTACGGGCCTTGATGTAACGCGTCTCTAAGTCAGGGTCGCTTGCAAGTTTTTTCCCGCGGTCCCGGTACCAAAACAGGTGACCGAGCAACATTCCTGCGAACAGAAACAATGCCGCTGATGATACAGGCATGCCCAAAAATTGTGGGGAAATACCAAACAGGTCGATCATTGAACTTTCCATGTTCGCGGGTTCGCGCAGCGGTATCCAGTGAGTGAATCATTCTGATAGCATGAATCGTCTTCTCGCGTCGACGTTGAATCTCAGAACATTGTTTCACCACAGCATCGTGAAACACGTTCAGTGGAGTCAGCTGGACCGTTGGGGAGCTGGCACGACGCGAACGACGACACCTTTGAAAGCAGGTGTCTTGCTACTCGGGTCAGCATGTCGAGAAACAAGCACATTGGCTTCGGGAAAATACATCAGAGCATTACCTGGGCGAATCGATTCGTAGCTTCTCGCTAGAATATTTGACAGAGTTCCCGTGTCACTTTTAACCTCCACTCGATCTTCGTGTTCCAGTCCCAAGCGGGCGAGATCATCGGGGTGCATCAAGATGATGTCGCGACGGCTTTGATTGCGATACAGGTCTTCCTCTTCGTAAACAACGGTGTTGAATTGTCCTTCGCTGCGGACTGTCATCAGTCGTAGTTCCTGGTCTTGCCGACCTTTGAGCTCAGGGATGGCGTGTGTGTGGAGATTTGCTCGCCCATCGACGGTGGTGAATTTCGGTTCGTGGAGCGTTCTTCCGGCAATTTGAAATTCTTTTCGTGTTTGATCAATATTTGCGATCTGGTCATATCCTGGGACGACGTCAGCGATCCACTGGCGGATGGTGCTGGTTTGCTGCATGGTCTTCCAATCAACACCGGTTGCGTCGGGAAGCAGACGGTTTCCAATTTCTGCAATCACCTCGACTTCACTGCGCGGTCCCGGTAATCGTCGTGGGCCTCCATCGCTCAATCGAACATAATTGAACATCGATTCCTGTGTGGTGGGTGTCGATTCTTCATCACGAGCGAGGACTGGCAGGATGTATGTTTCGGCAGCCAAGCCGTTCACATGGCCAGTATTCATGGTCGTGCTTAGCATCACGCTCATGTCCAAACGTGATAGCGCCTCAGCCGCGAATTTGGAATCCGGGTTCGAGCCAAACAGATTACCGCCAAGCGAGAATCCGAACGATAGCTCATACCTGCTAGCTGCTTCCATGCATTCGAGTGTGTCTTTTCCGACGGTGGTTGGCAGCTTGATCTGATGTTTACTTTGTAACGCGTCAAAAATCTGTGTCTTCAATTTTGGGGTCACACCCACACTGCCAATACCCTGCACATTACTGTGTCCACGAATTGGCATTAGGCCGGATCCGGGCTTACCAACCATTCCACGACAGAGTGCGAGATTTGCTACCGCTTGTACATTCTTGACACCATGTGCATGGTGAGTAATCCCCATCGTCCAAGCAAAAATACACCGCTTCGATTTGGCGTAGACATTTGCAATCTTTTCAATCTCGCTGCGTGGTACACCAGATTTCGTTTCGATTTCTTCCCATGTGATCGCATCGATTTCCTGCTGCCATTCATTGACGTTATTGCAATGCCGTCGTAGATACTCTTCATCAATGGCATCGAGTTTGCTGACAGCTTTGGCGAGGCCCCATAGGAAGGCCAAGTCGCCGCCAATGTGTGGTTGCACATAGTGGCTGGCAATTTTTGATCCCTTTAAAAGAGAAATAGGATCACTTGGAACGCGAAACTTAAGCATTCCTGTCTCGCGAACAGGGTTGATCACAATGACCTTGCCGCCGCGGCGTCGCAGATGCATCAAACTGGTCATCAGCCGAGGATGATTGCTCGCCGGGTTTCCACCAATCACGAACACGCAGTCAGCTTTGTCTACATCCTCCAACACGACGGTGGCGGTACCACTGCCGATTGCTGTTTGCAGTCCTACACCACTCGCTTGGTGGCAGTAGTAACTGCAATTGTTGATGTTGTTGGTCCCATAAACTCGTGCCATCAACTGCAGCAAGAATCCTGCTTCGTTACTGCTGCGGCCACTGAAATACCAAAATGAGCGATCAGCTTCGGTTTGTCGCAGTTTTTCGACAATGGCGGCATAAGCCTCTTGCCACGTTACTGTCTCAAAGTGTGTGGCACCTTTGCGGTAACGGACTGGGTGGACTAGACGACCCAGCTTTTCTAGTTCGCGCGGTGAACTTTGCCGCAAATCGTTGACCGAGTTCTGTTTCCAGAACGTCGGCTCGATGGCAGGTTGCATATCAGCAACCATCGCCTGCAGTGATTTTTTGCAGACCTCGGGAAAAGCACCAGTTTCATTGACCATCCCACCTTTCTGGCCACCCATTCCCAAGGCACAGGTTTTGCACGAGTTGCGTGTGCGCATTGCCTTGTAAAGCTTCCACAGTCCACCGGCTTCCCGTCCTTTTTTCCAGGTGTAATGTATCGCTCGAAACCCGCCCCCACTGCCAACCTTCATCAGAATGCCTTTCCTCAAGTCGCAACCATGGTTCTTGTTGTGCCACAGATTGTCTCAGAAAACCGAATGGTTGGCCATGAGATCAGCGTTGCGGCACTTTTCGCTTGTTTTCAAACTGGATTTGCTGGATTCCGGCTGGGGGTTGCCTAGCCCCTTGAACCCGCCTCTGCAGCAGTTCTGCAAGTCGTGAGATCGTTTGCCGCTGATCTTGGTGTTCGGCCAAGTTGTGCATTTCTGCTGGATCGCTCTGGTGGTCGTAGAGTTCTTTTCCATCGCTGCCCTGCTCACCCCATTCTGTGTATCGATATCGGTGAGTGCGAATGCTGTATCCATTTTCATACTGTGTGAGTGCCGCTGTTCTCGGTGCTTTTCCGGGATCAATAAGTCCGTCTTTTAAGCTGATTCCTGATGTGAAGCGGGGAGGGTCAATACCCGCCAAATCAGCGAGTGTTGGATAGAGATCAACCATTTCAGCTATAGAACTCGCGTCGTGCCCGGTAGCGATTCCGGGGCCTGCCATGATCAGAGGTACGCGGGCGGCATTTTCAAATAAGGTTGTTTTCTGCCAGTGTCCGTGTTCGCCCATGTGATAACCGTGGTCAGAAGTGAAAATCACAATGGTGTTTTTCGATAGCTTGGTCTCATCGAGAGCATCGAGGATACGACCTAATTGCGCGTCCGCAAAACTGATTGATGCGTAATACGCTTGGATCGCTTTGATTCCCAGTTCCGGATCCAGATTCAGCTGGTCTTTCTTTCTCGTAATTGAAATTCGGGCAGGTGTCGGGAGCGTTGCAAGATAATCTTTTGGAACGGTGGGAATGTGAACCAAGCGTGGGGGGTACAGATCGAAATATTTTTTTGGTGCAACGAATGGTGTGTGCGGACGAAAAAGACCCACTGCCAAAAAAAAGTTCTGGTTTGACTGCGCGTAATCCTGCAGAAGCTGTCTCTTATACACATCTGACGC
>CAJXTM010000020.1 GCA_913061385.1 uncultured Rhodopirellula sp.
GTAAGGAGTCGTCGGCAGCGTCAGATGTGTATAAGAGACAGGTTCTCTTCATCTCGCATGCGGGCACTGCAAGTTGAGATGCCCAAAATGATTCCCGGGAACTGCTCGACTGCGGGGTCGAATTGGTTAGTAAGTTCTCCATCGCTCTCTTCAAAAATCTGGGGCGGACTAATCGTCAAGAATGGACCCGTGTTTTCATCGCTGATGCTGCTGGCGGGAGTTCGTAATGCATCAATTTTCGCTTGCTCCTCTGCAAGAGCACGTTCGTAAGCGACGCGGGCACGACGGTAACCCCACCCAGAATTGGGGAATTGTTCACGGTCGGGTGCGAACCCATCTTCTCGCAGCTGGAAATGAACTTGTGACTGATTTTTCGGGTGTAGCAGGTAACGTCCAAAATGGCTGACGTTGTCATACGTTTCTGGATCAAGGCCGACAAAATTTACATGTCGGGTAATCAGCTGCCCATTGAAATCTATTCCGAGCATCGCAGGAACATGCACACTGGCAGAGGATCCGACGACCTCGTCGCCGCATACCTTCATAATCTCTTCAAGGTTTCCCTCAGGGTCAGGCATGCCCCCACTGGTGTGACATTCGATCAAAATGTCGGATGCCAGACCGTGTAGACGTTCATGCATCTCGGCAGAAAAACCCGCCATGACGCTATTCACGACGATCAATGTTGCAACACCAAGCGTCACACTGATGATCGATGCGAGCGCAATGTAGCGTGTTCGCAAATAGCGAAAACAAAGCAGCCAGCGATACATATACCGTTCCTTGGATTCAATCGATTGAGGCACATCCGTGTGCTTCCTTCATGACTGTCGACGAGTCTAGGAAAGTCAGTAACCGGGCGTAAACGGCAATCGGGCTCCCATTTGAGCTGATTTCAGTACTCAAGCAGGTTTCGTACCCGGTAGATAGAACGGCTGGTGGGTAAACCAAGTCCGTTGATCCTGCTTGTGACGTCATTCGCTCGCTGCGAATGAAAATACTGTTTGCGGGCATTCCAGCGTTAGGAACTCGCCCCTTCAGGACGCAAAAGTGGAAAGAGAATCACATCCCGAATCGACTTTTTTCCCGTCAATAGCATGACAAGGCGGTCGATTCCGAGTCCCAAGCCACCCGCCGGCGGCATCGCATAACGCAACGCTCGTACGAAGTCATGGTCCATTTTGGCCATCGAATCCTCTTCGTCCTGACCTTCAAGCTGTGTCTTGAAAAGCTCTTCCTGAAGATCGGGGTCGTTTAGTTCGGTGTACGCGTTGGCTAGTTCCATTCCAAGAATAAATAACTCAAATCGCTCGGCTATCGCGGGATTTCCTTGTTTGCGTTTGGTCAATGGGCAAATGCTAGCGGGGTAGTCAATGACGAAGATAGGGCCCGCCAAAGTGTCCTCAACCTTCTCTTCAAAGATCTCATTGCGAATCACATCAGGGTGTTTACCCGCCGTGGCAAGATGCAGCGTTTGGGCGTACTCGAGGACGGCCTCATCGTCAGACGGATCCACACCTGTCGCTTTGCTGAACAAGTCTGCGTAGGTTGCTCGTTGGAACGGTGGTGTAAAGTCAATTGTCTTGCCATCAAACTCACGGTGGTATCCACCACCAATCGCATCAATGGCGTCAATGATCAACTTTTCGGTGAGATCCATCATTGACTGGTAGTCGCCGTACGCTTGATAGCATTCCAGCATTGTAAATTCCGGATTGTGTCTTGGACTGATACCCTCGTTGCGGTAGACACGACCTACCTCGTAGACACGTTCCATCCCTCCCACCATCAGTCGTTTGAGGTGCAGTTCCAATGCGATACGCATGGTCAGCGGCATATCGAGCGCGTTGTGATGCGTGGCAAACGGGCGTGCTGCAGCGCCACCAGCGACAGTATGCAGAGTTGGTCCTTCCACTTCACAAAAGCCATCATTATCCAACGTATGGCGAATTGATTTGACGATTTTGGTGCGATCAAGAAATGTCTGCATTACCCCGTCGTTGAAAGCGAGGTCAGCGTACCGCATTCGTTGTCGCAGATCGGTATTCGTGAGACCGGCATGCTTGTCTGGGGCCGGTTCGAGCATCTTGGCGTGGAAGAAAATCTTGTGTGCGAATACGGTCAGTTCACCGGTATTTGTCTTTCCGAGTCTCCCTTCCGCAGCGACCAAATCACCAAGGTCGAACAGCTTGGCGACAGCGAAATCGTCGTCGCCTACTTGGTTTTTACCAACGAAGATTTGGATTTCCCCGGTCCAGTCACGCAATGTCAGAAAAATCAATTTTCCCTTGTCTCGCGACAGCATGATCCGCCCTGCTACTCGGACGGTGGGGCCAGTTTGTTCGCCGGGCCCGTTCTCAGATTTCCACTGACGAAAGTCGAAACCATCTGTTGCCAGATCTGGCAAGGCAATGATGTCACCATCTTCCCGAGTCCATTGGATTTCGGATTGCCGATTCTGGCATTCAGAAATCAGCGAGCGGTCATCGAACCGACTACCCCAAGGATCGAGCCCAAGTTCCTCGATCTGACGCATCTTTTCGCGTCTCGCAACACGTGGATCCTTGGCGTCATTTTCGTTCGAATTCGTCTGTTCATTCATTGCTATTCAAAACTTAGGCGGCAGGCCGAGTTGCAGGATATTATCCGCTATCAAGTCATCACCCCGAACGGTGATTTGATTTAGGGTGATTTGATATAGGGATGGGGTTGATGTGGTTTCTGGGCTGAATTGTCCGTCTACCTTGCGGTTTTCGCAACCATGAGACATTCAGGAAGCGATTTCTGACCCTTCACCCCTTCTCTGCCCTTCCCTGCCCTTTTTAAACCTAATGCCGTGGCTGACGGGGTTTCTATTTGGCGGGAGTTTTCTACGCCAGCCTCAGGATTTTTCCATCAGAGACGCGTGCCTTAGCCAATTTGAGAAGGCTTGAGGCTCACAGTTCGCAGGTTGGTCCGCGGCAGAAATCGTTCTGGATTACATGGAAATTGCAAAAGCAACTCTTGACCTATGGTGAATTTTTTTTGTAACAACCCACGAGCTCAGTCCATCCACGAGGATCCTATCCCCATGTTTAAACGATTGTTATTTGCGTTTTTGATCACTTTGCTTCCAACATTTGCGATTGCCGACGAAGTCGTTCGCTACCAACTCGCGGAGTGGAAGGCCAAGCATATTCATGATGCCAAAAAGGCAGACACGATCATGCAAACGCTTAAAAAGCTTGGGTGTGAACTCAAGAAGAATCAGCACAATGGCCACATTGACGTTAAATACCGTTGCGTGAAATGGCATGAACTGAAGCTCAATAGTCACGACGATGCACACAAATGGGAAAAGTGGCTCAAAGAGTTCAACTTCAAAACAGAGCACAAGCATTGAGTTTACCAATTCCCAATCTGGCCCTCGTCCATGGTGCGACGCAGATTGCCACACGTGTGGCAGGACGCGTGGGAAAGGCGATGGGATTCGATGAAGTGCTTCGCGGAGGTGCCGCTGCGCAGGTCGATTCAGCTGAACAGGGGCTTGCAGCCGATAAGGCTGACGCGGTCCCCAGTATCAGCGATTTGCATGCCCGAATTAGCAGTCGGATTCGAAGTCTGATGAAAGATGCGGGCATGGCAGTGAGTGGAGCCTTGGAAATTCGCTTTGATTCCCGACAAAACTTGAGTGTCGAAAATCCACATCCAAGTGGAGCTGGAATCGAGGAATTATTGAACCGAGACTCAAATTTGAAGCAGGATTTCGAAAGTCTGGCAAGACTGACAGCAAGAAATGATTTTTCAATCGACTTGACGAGTCACGGTCCGGTAGCCAACATGTCTTTCCCCGGAGGATATCCGAATTGGTGAGGAGGTTGATTCGAAATCAATTGCCCCGCAAGGGGTTGCGGGTTCGAGTCCCGTGTCCTCCGCTTAACGAAATGCACCCCCGTAAACACTTGTTTTCGGGGGTGTTTTTGGTTGTCTGGAAAATGGTGGGACGCGGTATTAGAATCACTGCTGCATTTAATCTGGTCACCACGAAACTTTTTGACCGTGTTGTGCCGCGGTTTCTTCTGCCTGCGATTTCACAGGGTGCCAACGGTTTCACAGGGTGTTGTTTTCTAAGATGCTTTCGTAGTCCCGTGTGTTAAGCAATATTAACGTGTGAGTCATTCCGGGGCCTGGTTTCACTTGTTCTTGCCGCTAATTGTCGAATCTGGATGGTGCCACACCTCGGGTTCTTTCAGTTTTTCCGAAAGTGTTACAAACGGCAGACTCTACAGAAAATTCAAGAAGATGGTGAGCGATCGCCGGATCACGACGACCTCTGTCTTTCGGATCGCTACTCAAAGCCTCCACAAGCCAGCAAAAAACTTCGGATTACCACCGCTACTTTGCTTGAAAGACTCGCCGCTGAGATGCCGTTCCCTTAAGGCATGCATCCTGACGTTTATCAGTCTGGGCAAGGCTTGGTGTTACAGCCTTGGCGCGAGCAGCAACGAATTTGGAGGCTGTCAAGCGAAATTCGTCTGCCGAGAAAACAGTGATTACAGTCACCTCCCAACTACGAATCGCTTTGAAATTGTTGAGGAACCGCTGCGTTTTTATGAAGACCAAACGCGTTCTTTGGAATCAGACGAATCATTTTCAGAGCTCATCAAACCTGAGAGTGATGGCTTCACCTTCATTGATAGCGACAAGTATCGTCTGCTGGGCAATGAGTGGCTCAATCCATTCAGTCTTGCGGGTTTTTTCTTCGCAGTTCCTGGGACGACTTACCGCATGTCCCACATTTGTGTCGAATCACTTGCGATGGGCATGGTTCCTGTTCTTGAATATGCCAGTGTTTTTAGGTCAGCACTTACTGGCGGGTTCAATTGCCTGACTTATCAAGGCAAAGAAGGCTTTCGTCGTACCTTGAAACGCTTGCAAAATTGGGGGCTTAGGAAATCCAAAGCTTCAGCAAAGACGCGGCAGAGTAGTACGCTAAGTACCTCGGCCCAAGAGAACTTGCCGAACGCTTGATGAAACCCGAACTATCCAAATTGCATCTCCACACGCATCTGGCAAAGCCTGCTGTTAAGCTTGATTTCACAGTGCAATGATCGGTTTCAACTGTTGGATACTGCGTGCTTGTTCGGCATCGGGATGATGATCTTGACGAACCCTGCCTCGAGCTGCAGATTGGCAAAAGTGAACTGAACGTGTTTGTTTCACAAAAGAGGCATTGGTCGTAAGTTTGAATTTCAGCCGAGTGGGCTCACGAGGGATCTCGCTTTTCTGACTGAAGGATTAAGTTGCACTGTGATTGTTGCTGGTGACGCCGGAATCCGCGAGACAGTTTCTCGTCACTGTGAAAGATGAGGTTCAGGCTTGAGCATTGTATCGTGTCGACTGCCGTCAATCGTTCTCTGTTTGCTCGATCAGAGCCTGACGTAGACGAGTCGCTTCGGATTGTGCGAAGCCTTCGTCATCGTGGTCAATCAACCAGTCAAGGTCTTGGATTGCTGCCGCTTTACGCCCCGTCATCATTCGGATCTGGGATCGCATCCTTCGTGCAAGAATCGAATCGGGTTCAATGGCGACAGAAGCTTCGCAGTATCGATTGATCGCTTCAGCATCTTGATCGTTGCTGGCAACGCTGATCAGATTTCCCAGCACACGGTTCAGGATTTCAATCGGGCTTTGCGCACGTAGGTCATCAGGGGTGATTGGGCGATTATTCCGATTGGCAACAATGTTTTCGGCATCGTTCATGGTCAAAAATTTACCACGTTCAAAAACATCAATCAGTTGCTGATTGTTATTGTTAACAATGTGCCTTGCAACAAAATGGCCGGGTAGTCCTACACCCTCGATACTGAGTCCGATTCGTTGACCTAGTTCCATGTAGAGAATCGAAAGCGTGATGGGGAGGCCTTCGCGATCATCAATCACACGGTTGAGGTGACTGTTTGCAGGATGGTAGTACTCGGCATGGCCACCATGAAAACCGTTCTCCTCGAAGAGGTATTCGTGCAATGACTTGCGTTTCGATTTTGGGGTCGCGTTCTTCTGAAATTTGACGGAGATCTCCCGTCCCATTTCATCGACTCGTGCCATGTAGGCATCAATGTCGATGTCAGGGTCATCAAGCCTGGCAATCAATAGTGAGCCACGCAGCAGCATGTTGTCTGGGCTCCGGCGGGCCAATTCGGCAAGTTCGCGTGTGACAGGGGCAATGGTGACATCCGAGGCGAGACGCCGCAGTTCATCTGCCTGCTTTTCGATCTTCGCCACCCTTTGTTTGATCTTCAGGTTGGTTGCTTCGTTAGATTCGCCGAGATCTATAATGTCTGCTGGCGTAAGTTCACGCAGTTTTGACGGTTGGGAAAAAATTTCGCTTATCAATGCTTCTGCCCGCTTCGTCATCGGAGGGACTCTGAGATCAGTACCGATTTCAAAGTTTTTGAAATCAGGCTTGGTGTCTCGGAATTTAACAAGGCCAGATTTTCCCGAAGTCAGTTGTGTGTCGTTGGATTCGATTACCAAGTGACCGTTGACGAAGCACTTTAGTTTGCCAGGTTCGACGTGGACTCGCAGTCGATTCCAGTCACCAGGCAGATAGTGTTTGGTGCGAACTTCCTCAAGGACCTCCCACGAATAAACAGATGGTCCTTTGAAGCAGGTTAGCCTGAGTTGCCCATTACTTGGGTAGAAAGCGTAGTGTCGATTTTCGCCATCTGAGTAAAAGGCGATTCCAGCAGCACCCGATTCCTGATCTAGCCGAACATGTACTGCAATTTCAAAAAAAGTGTCAGGCGTTGCCGGTTTCGCAAGGCAAAGCGCGCGACCACCAAATCCTGATCCGGCACCACGAGCCATGATCATTCCGCCACGTTGATTCCAGGTGGCATTGAAAACTGAGAGCCATTTCTTTTCGTTCACCAGCCCCAGATTAATCCATCTTTCATAGACAACTGGGTTTGACGTTTCACGCAGGGCGTCTAATTGACTGATCGGGATTGCGAATCCCAGATTGTCATCGATGGCAGATTTCATGTTGATGATGCCAATCACTTTGCCCTCGATGTTGATCAACGGGCCACCACTGTTGCCGGGCTGGGTTGGCATCGCCAACTGGATCATTTTTCGACCTTCAATTTCTTGCATGGCAGATATGATCCCGGTGACAACACTGTCGCGCATTCCAAGCGGATTGCCGAACGCAAGAACACGAGAACCCTGTGAAGGAAGAGAGTTATTTGCAAGTTCGAGTGCAGGGAGTTTCTCTTTGCCGATATCGACTCGTAACAACGCAAGGTCACTGGTGCGATCTGATGACTCGACTGCTAGTACCGGCAAGACGCGGCCAGAGGATAATTCAACAGTAAAGGGTCGACCTTCTGTGATCACATGAAAGTTGGTGGCAATCAAACCGGTCGCGTCGATGACAAATCCTGTTCCGATACCAATCTGTTGTCCGTCTCGTCCGTTGACCCGGATGGTGGCAACCGATGGCGTCACTGTTTGAATCAGATTTTTCAGGACTTGCGGTTTGACCAAGTCATTGGGTTCGTCAGCGAGGGTCGGGATCGCGACGATGCTCAGTAGCAATGCAAACGGGAAGGCAGGTTGCATTTTATTTCCTCAAGGTGGCTTCCGCATTGCGGGGCTTTATCTGTCTTTTAATCACTCAATCATAGCTGCAATGCATCTTTGGTCCTGACACATTACAGTGGTGATTGTAGTCGTGGGCGAGGCATTGAATTAAATTACCGAAGACCGCACCGTTTTCGTTGCATCATGTTTGGTAGAGGCCGGGACATGACGTCACGACTTCGCCCTATCCTCAGACATTCTACCTCTTTTGTTCTTAATGTTGGTGACAGTCATGATTCGCTTTTTACTCGTTGCGGTTTCGTTTGCAGGTTCGCTGTTCTGTGCAGAGCGTTCTGATGCAGCCGAAGGGAAACACCCAAATTTGCTTTTTGTGCTTGTCGACGACCTCGGGTACATGGACATCGGAGCCAACAATCCCGCAACTTTTTACGAAACGCCGAACATTGACGCACTGGCGAATTCAGGGATGCGGTTCACCAATGGTTATGCCGCCAATCCTGTATGTTCGCCGACGAGGTACAGCATTCTGACCGGGAAATATCCGAGCCGTGTGGATGCAACTAATTTTTTTGCAGGCAATCGTGGAGGGCGTTTTTTGCCCGCCGTTCTCAATGATCGCATGCCCTTGGATGAATGGACATTGGCAGAAGCCGTGAAGGCATCGGGTTACTCGACATTTTTCGCAGGGAAATGGCACCTCGGGCCCACGGAGGAATTTTGGCCTGTACATCAGGGATTCGATGTGAATGCTGGGGGCCATCGGGCGGGTGGTCCGTTCAAGGCCGGTAAGTATTTCTCTCCATATGCGAATCCGAGGTTGCAGGACGGTCCTAAGGGGGAGCATTTGACTGCAAGACTTGCTGATGAAACTGTCACATTCATCCGAGAGCACAAGGAACAACCATTCCTTGCCTATCTTTCGTTTTACTCCGTCCACACACCACTGATGGCACCGCGTGATCTGGTTGCGAAGTATCAAAACAAGGCCAAGCGTTTAGGTTTGTCTGAGGCAGACGTGTTTAGTGACGAAGAGCAGGTATGGCCCAATGCCCAGAAACGTAAAGTCCGCTCGTTGCAGACACATGCCACCTATGCGGCAATGGTTGAGTCAATGGATAAGGCCGTTGGGAAGGTGTTGACCACTCTGGATGAGTTGGGATTGGCAGAGAATACGATTGTGTGTTTAACCAGTGATAATGGTGGACTCTCTACGTCAGAAGGCTCGCCGACAAGTAACTTGCCTTTGCGTGGTGGCAAAGGTTGGCTGTACGAAGGTGGAATCAGAGAAGCGTTCATGATCCGTGCCCCAGGTGTCACCAAACCGGGGACTACCTGTGATGTACCGGTAATGAGCATCGATTTCTATCCAACGCTGATTGAGTTGTGTGGGATACCAGCGGTCAACCAAACACAACTTGACGGTGAGAGCCTCGTTTCCTTGCTGAGTGGTGGTAACGAAACAAAACGCACGTCACTCTTTTGGCATTATCCCCACTACAGCAATCAGGGCGGTTTTCCAGGAGGTGCAGTTCGGTCTGGGAATTGGAAGTTGGTCGAACGCTATGAGGATGGGCGAAAACACCTCTATCATCTCGGAGATGACATTGGTGAACGTAATGATGTCGCTGACAAGCATCCTGAACTCGTTCAGCGGATGATCTCTGACCTTCATTCGTGGTATCAGGAAGTGGATGCGAAATTTCTGCGGTCAAAGCCCAATGGGCCACAAGCATGGGTGCCAGGTCATTAGTCTTCTGCTGATCGTTGTTGCGAATGCGGAAGATGCAATTCGCAAGACGCTGGGTGATCTTGGGGTGGTGAGAAGTTGTTCAGGGTCGCTGACACGCCTGTACTGATCTGCTGAATGGTGGACTGCATTACTTTCGAAGCTGTTCAAGGCTGAGTGCAGGATGCGATTTGTTGGGCGTTGCCTGTTAGCGTCGCCGGACAAGGCTGTTTGACTGAGCCGTTCAGGCTGTGTAATCGGTAAAGTCGCTGCCGAGTCTAGGGGCTGTAACGTTTTCTCGGGATCTACCGTTCCGTTTCGTTGTTCGGTTGTTCCAGTTGTGTCGTGTGATCGGCCGATACCGAACATAACGCACCGTGCAGACGGTCCGGTTATCCAGATTGTCTGGTATAGCGGATTGCGTGGTAAACCAAGGCTTAATTCCATGCGACTCCGCATACCCAAAACGTTCTGTCAGCAGCATTCGGGCAGTCACAAACATCACGGTTGTTTTTCCATATCACATCGAGTGCTTCGGGCGCGGCGGTACGCCGCTGCGGTTGCCTTCGTCGCTGTTTTCATGGTTTCAACGATAACGGGTTGCTCCATTGCGCGTCTTATCCCGGATGGAAAGCACGATACAAAAAAGTCGTATCATGCAAACCATGGTTTGAGTATTCAGTACCCAGAAGTGAAGCAGTGTGAAACGCCAACTCTCTTGAAGGCACAGCAGACGACGGTTCCATTGACGATGCAGGATCCGGCTGATCTTCCAACTTTGGATTTGTCGTTGCAGGATGCAGTCAATTTGGCAGTAACTTCGAGTCCGGTTTTACGCACTGTGGGTGCATCTCAGGACGTGCGGGTTGCAGTCCAAGGAGTAGCGACTGTCTACGATCCGGCAATCACAGCTTCGTCACCACAGTTTGGCACAGAAGCCGCCTTGTCAGCTTTTGATGCCCAATACGCACAGCAGCTATTTTGGTCGTCAGTTGATCGCCCTAACAATGTCGCGCCCAACGGCGTTACCGCTGCTTTTACTCCCACGGTTTCATTGGCAAAGAATGCTGCTTTCAATGCAGAGCTTTCGAAGACAACTGCGACGGGCGGCAGTTATGCATTGCGGCACATTGTTAACTACTCGCGAACAAATCAACCCTTTCGAGCTTTCACAAGTGCATTTGATGGCTGGGTGGAAGCCGAGTGGCGTCAACCGTTGGCACAAGGGGCTGGCTCAACTTATAACCGTATTGCGGGCCCGGGATCTGTCCCCGGACAGTACAACGGAGTTCTGATTGCGCGAGTCAATGAAGATTTGTCTTTGGTTGACTTTGAGACGTCAGTCATCCAATTGGTCACTGATGTAGAGCAAAAATATTGGGACTTGGTGACTGCGTATCGTAGGCTAGATACAGCAGTACGTGGCCGCGAATTGGCCCGCCGAACTTGGGAGTACAACAAGAAACGTTTCGAAGTCGGTGCGGGACGCCTCGATGATGAAGCGCAGGCTAGATCCCAGTATTACAATTTCGAGGCTCAGGTACAGGCAGAGTTGGCCGGTCCAAACGGCCTCTATCAGACAGAGCAAGACCTGCGATACATGGTTGGCATGGTTGCCACCGATGGTCGTCTGCTGCGGCCCACTACGGAGCCGATTGATGTACGTGTGGTGTTCGATTGGGAGAGCGCACTTGCGCAGGCGTTAGAACGCCGAGCAGAAATACGCAGACAGAAATTTCAGGTGAAACGTCGAGATATGGAGCTGGTTGCCGCGCGACTCAATTACAAGCCAAGAGTGGATTTCGTTAGCCAATATCGCTGGTACGGTCTGGGGAATCACTTGATTGGCAGTAAAGATGCTGCCCTTGATAATATGTATGGTGAGATTACCGGTGGTAATTATCAGGAATGGCAGGCGGGTGTGGATTTGCGATTTCCTGTCGGACTCCGGACAGCTGGGCTCGCTATCGCGAACGCCAAACTCAACGTAAAACGTGAGCGTGCTGTCCTTGCGGAAACCGAGTTTCTAATCAGTCATAATCTTTCGAAGGCGGCGAGACAGGTAACGACTACTCATGAACTACTGGAAACCAATTATGATCGGCTGATCGCCGACCTGAACCAAGTCGACGTTCTTGATACTCGTTACCGAATCGGCTCCGACAATATACGTGACCTGCTCCTTGCACAGCGGCAATTGGTTAACAGTGCAACGGAGTTCTACAGTTCGCTGTCGAGGTATAATTTGGCGATCCGAGATTTTCATCGAGAGAAGGGGTCGTTGCTGGCTTACAACAATGTACAACTCGCTGAGGGGCCGTGGGCGAAGGGTGCTGAGTATGATGCTTATCGCACCGGGCGTTTTTTGAGGCCAAGTGTATTCCCAGCGGCGAAGAGTGTTCCCGCTCCCGTCACCAATGGTCCCTTCAATCCCTCTGCGGCTCAAAATACTTCCCTCCCTGTTCGTGCTGACGCCGAAGCGAAGCAGCAGATGCCGGTTCTAACGGAGGTGGATGGTGAAAATCGGTCAGAACCGTTGCCAACAGGTGGCCGGTAGCTTGAGGATAATGAGTAGTCGAAACCAAAAATGCTCGACGACTTTGATGATGTGACCCAATTACCCAGACTCAGTGTCGTTCCCGGCAATTTAGAGTTTGGTAAACCGATGAGAGATTGGTAAACCGTCAACTTGAATCCTGTGGGAGAGGTTCCGCCGCCCAAGTCGCTAGCACTTTAGAATAGAAATTGATTGATTGCCTTCGCGTTGGGCAACGAACGAATGTAGATAATTATTCAATGCCGTTCGTAACGTACCCGGTAAACGGGGATTTGGTGCTGTCTGCTGCGACGCTCAAAGTGGGTTCGATAGTCGAGATCGTGATTTGCCGCTGCCTCTTCTTCTGGAATTGGGACGCCGAATTCGGGAGCCAGTTCGGCGATCATTTCAACAGTGTTTTCAAAGTAGTCCAGGACATCTGTCCAGAAGTGCAAGCGTCCTCCAGGGCGTAGGACTCTCGAAATATTCCGAATGCTTTTCTCGTTTACCACTCTTCGTTTCCTGTGCCGCTTTTTCCACCAGGGATCAGGAAAGTAAACGTGGACGGCTTCAAGGCTTCCGGGGTCGATGCGGTCCTGAAACAATGGTTCTGCATTTCCGGCGACCATGATCGCGTTAGGTTTTGAATCCTGCGTGTCGATTCGTGATCTCAGAAGACGCCCGGCAGAATGAGCGGCGTACTTGGCCATGATTTCAATGCCGAGGAAATTGTGTCCTGGATTGGCAGCAGAAGCTGTCGTCATGAATAGCCCCTTCCCCGAACCGATTTCAATTTCAAGGGGAGCACTGTTACCGAACAGGCTTGAACTGCTTAATTTCTTAGGCAGTTCATCGACATCACGAAGCACTTGAGAGAGGTCGAGGCTGGCGGGGGGGCGTTTGATGGGACTGCGTGGCATGGGATTGTGTCAAAGAGAGCCTGTGATTTTTATCCTGTGCGGTGGACTACCGGCGAATACTGTTGGATTGTCCATGCAAGCACATCGTAACCGCCGGAGATTTCCCTACAATGACTCGTCCGGTTTGATCAACTTCCCAAAAACGATGTTCATGACGACGATGGCGAACGCAAAAGCCAATTTTAATGGATTAAAAATAGCTGCTCTTGAAAGCAGGCGTGCCGATGATATGGCTCGCTTGATCTCTAGGGTTGGCGGTATTTCTCATGTCAGCCCCTCCATGCGAGAGGTGCCGATCGAGCCCAATCGTGGTGCAATCGATTTTGCTTATCGGTTAATGACCGGCCAAGTGAGTGTTGTGATTCTGATGACAGGCGTGGGGTTTCGTTACCTGTTGCGTTCGGTGGAAAAACCTGTCTCTTATACACATCTCCGAGCCCACGAGACCGAGGCTGATCTCG
>CAJXTM010000021.1 GCA_913061385.1 uncultured Rhodopirellula sp.
CGAGATCAGCCTCGGTCTCGTGGGCTCGGAGATGTGTATAAGAGACAGGAGTCCATTCAGACCAGCACGAACCTTGCTCAAGTAGATGCCGGAGCCGTGGTCACTGGTGGTGATTTGACCATTGATGCTAACGGAGAGACGCGACAGATTGTTGTTTCAGGTAGCGTTGTCGCCAGCGATGCTGTCGGAATTGGCTTGAGCGGCGGCATTGTTGATTTGGACCGCAGTACAGGCGCATTCATTGGTGCCGCTCCTGAGGGCTGGACTGAACGCTACACGCTCAAGGTTACGGACGAAGGCAGCCCTTCTGTTGGTGGGAACTTGGGGAGAGTCGAGGTCACTGGTATCGAAGTGACTGCCAACAGCACAGGCGAAGTTTACAACACTTCGATTGTGGGTGTGACGCCAACTTTCCGACTCGCGAGTAATCCTGCCGGGGGAACTTTGAAAGACGGGGAAGGTGGCACTCAGTCCTCTTTCAAATTGGGTGAGGAAGGTGTTGTGAAAGATGTTGAGAATGAATTTCACATCAATCTTGCTGGAGATGCTGCAGTCAATGTGATTCACGATGTGACGGAAAGTCAAATCGATGCTGCGGCATTCAGCTCAATTGCAGCTGTATCCAACACAGATCCGACGGGTGCGAATGTATCCGTGACGAGCGATAATGACACCATTTTCAGTGCAGCCTCCGGTGCCGGTGCTATCACAAGTGGTAAGCGGGATGGTTCTGCAGCGGCGGTAGCAGGTTCAGCGGCAGTAAATATTGTGAACCAAACAACCCGAGCTTTGGTGACTGACACGTCCACTCCAGTGGCACTCGGTGAAACACCCAAGTTGTTGCGTGCTGATGGAGATATCACGATTCAGGCACAGGCTGGTGCACCATTCGATGACGGGCTGGACGGGGGTGCTTCTATCTGGGCTGTCTCAGGATCACTGGGATATTCTGCATCGGGAGGCTTTACCAACACCGGGGCGTTGTCAGCGTCTTGGAACCAGTTGCTGGGTACGACAGTTGCGCAAGTTGACGAAATCGATCTTCACAGTGGTGCTTCGGGGCAAGCAAATACAGGTTCGCTGACAATCAAAGCGGTCAGTTATCACAAAATCACCGGGGATGGTGGAGCATTCGCCATAGCGCGGGAAAAACGCAGCGAAGAGGGAAGTGGTGCCGAAGCGATGGGCTTCGGTGGATCCTATGCTTACAACCAGCTTGATTACTCGGTCACTGCCCTGCTCTCCAGCGAAGTTCATGTGCAAGCGAATTCGCTGACGATTTCTGCCTTGGATGATTCTGAGATCACCAACATGACGATCGCGGGAGGTGTTGAAGAAGGAGCGAGTGAAGTTGCGCTTGCTATTTCTGCAGCCGGATCAACCAATCAAATTACCAGAAAGGTCAACGCTAAGATTGATCGAATCAATCAACAGTCTGGTCATTCATCCACTCAGGGAGTCATCGAGTTGGAAGGTGATTTGTCGGTCCAAGCGATCGATAACGCTGAGATCACTGCCGTTAGTGGCGGGATAGCATTCTCTCTGGATACTAAATTAGAAGGAGCATTCAGCGGGAACTTTGGGGCGTCGTGGAGCACCAACGAAATCACTGAGGACAGTGAGTTGCTTGCATCAGTCACAGGCGTCAGGATTGTAGATTCCGTTGGACTCGTGACCGTTGAAGCGCAGGAATCAGGAAGTATTGATTCGTGGTCCATCCAACTGGGTGTGTTGGGATCCTTAGGTGAAGGGGCCACGGTTAACGTTGCCGGTGCGATTGCATGGAATCGCATTTATGGCACCGTAGCTGCTGAGTTGCGAAGTGCAACAGTTGAGCATGCTGCGGGGGTAACCGTTTCAGCAAATAGTACAAGGACGATTCACAGCGAAACCATCGATGCAACACTTTCACTCTCGCTCGCTGTGGCCAACGTGGGTGTGGGAATCAATGTAACTACGAATGAGATTGGTACACAGATACTGGCCAGTGTTTCCGATTCCATGTTATCAGCCATGGGGGAAATTAACGTTACAGCGAATTCAGCGGCCGCGATTGATTCGGTATCGGCAAACGCATCGTTGCAGGCGGCGGTTTCCGTCGATGGTGCGTCGGTGGGGATCAATTATATGGGGATTTGGTCTACCAATATCCTGCGACAGAAAGTGAATGCAGGTATCGATTCCAGCACTATCTCTGAGTCATCATCCATTAACGTACACGCGACTGACGGCCGTGATGAGTCTGGCGAGCAGCAAGGTATCAGAGCCAAAGGAGTCGGCGTTCAAGTGGTGTTCACCGTTTCAGAAGGCGCTGCTGTTGATGTTGGAGCTCTGACACAATTTGCCAGTAATGACATCGCAAATTCCGTCACAGCTTCGATTACCGGTTCCGAGGAAATTAACGCAACGGGAGCGATTTCTGTTGACGCTGAAAAGATGACCTCTGTCGAATCACAGCTCTATACAATCGCTATTGGGTTTGCGGGCAGTGGTGGGGTTACGATCGATGTATCTGCAGCCACCACGGTGCTTCGTAATTCGATTTCCGACTCATCTGACGGGGACGCATCTCAAACCCACGCCTTGATTGACAATTCTGTTTTGAATGCCGGCTCAGTTCAGGTTCACGCGACTTCGACGCCGCTCATCTATGCCAAGATTTGGGATGTAGACATTCAGGTTGCCGCTTCAGGAGGTGTTAGCCTCGCTGCTGTTTACGGCGAAGCCAAGGTCATCACCGATGTGGCTGACGACGTTCACGCTGGCCTGTCGAATCATTCGCAAGTTCATGCGACAAGCGAAGCGGTCTCTGTACAGGCCATCATGGATCTTCCTGGGGTTGATGTCATGCCTAATGATGCGCCGGTCAGCAGTGTTTATGTTGACACCCACAGTGTTGGTGTGACGGCTTCGATTTCGCTCGACCTTGTGGCGGCCGCAGCGACGGTCCTGAGAAGTAAAATTGAGACCAACGCGGCAAGTCAAATTGTCGCCAGCATCGTTGAAAGTCAGGTTACAGCGGAACAGGGGGTCTCAGTCAAAAGCGACGATAAAACCACCATCTTCGGTAGCATTCGCGATACGGCGATTGCCGCTTCTGTTGTCGCCGCTGCTGCGACGGCACCGACTGCGAACCAATCGATCAAGAATGTCGTGGAATCTTCGATTGTCAGTTCAGGGAGTCAGGCAAAAACGATTCAGACGATGACGGGTGATTCAGACTTTGGTGATGTTCAGATCATTGCCAACGCCACTCCGCATTTGACTACCGAGGCTACCATCTGGTCCGGTACCATCGGGATCGGGTCGGCAAGTAGTGATTCGCACACTACAAGCACGCTGGAAGGAACATTGACAGCGTTCATTGACGGGGGAACTGGTCCTGAGCAACTGACCGTTGATGCGATGCACGGGAACGTTCAAGTAAAGGCGATATTTGATGGTACGAGTGACACCGTGGTTCATTCCGGTGCGGTTGGTCTGGATGTTGTGTCAGTCGATACTGCACGCCCCACCTCGACCAACTCCCCGTATGTGGCAGCCACGGTAAAAGGAAAAGCCGATGTGAGTGCTGACAAATACTTCAATCTGGTTTCAAACGCGGGTGGCCACGCCCGAGGAGAGAGTCGACAAACGACCGTTTCGCTTGGGTTCGCGGGCGGTGGGCTGACTTTGAATACCTATGCCAAACCAGTCGTCAACGTTGTGGTGGGCGACCAGAATACTGAGGACGAGTTGCAAGTAAGCGACTGGCAGTCCTCGCTGGGAACCGAGGTAACTGGCAGGGAAGGTGTGTTGTTGTCTGCTACGTCAACCATCGATGCCAGTTCCGAAGCGACCATGAATGGTGGGTCGCTGTTAGCATCGGTGCTGGCACCGTCCAGTCATGCCGAGGTCAGTCCTGATATCAACGTTGAAGTTGGGCCTGAATCAATGGTGCGTTCTGCGCGAGGGGTTATCGAAATCGAAGCTTTCGGTGGCATTGATCAGGGACCGCGACCAACCGAGTTCGATGCCAACAGAGGTGTCGATCCGCTTTTTGACACCATTGAATTTGAGGACTTGCACCGTTTGGAAACCGGAGACCTCGTTCGCTACCAGAACACCTCGGGAACTCCAAACGCGATTGACGGACTCGAAGACCAACGCGAATATCATGTGATTTGGCTTTCAGATAAAAAAGTCCAATTTGGCGAACAGATCGACAGTAACCTGACCAATGTCGTTCTCGAGCAGGATCGTCTTAACTTTGGACGCAGCGCAGCTTTCGAAGGGCCGTTTGCCCTTGATCAGTGGAACCCGAATGATTGGGACGTGATCACTTATCAGCAGATCGGAGATGAACCGATCGGGGGTTTAAACGATGAGATGCAGTACTGGGTCAATCGGGTTGATGATGATGAGGTGATGTTGTTGAGCTATACACCGAGTGATTTGCCAGTCGCACCAAAGGCAGTATCGGGTACCGATGTTGACGAGTCGAGTCAATTGCATCTACCCGGTCATGGATTTGTGGATGGACAGGCTGTTACTTACCGCTCGCAAGATCCAGTGATTCTTTCTGCAGGTGTCGTCAATGTGCAAGTTGCTGATGCAGATCCTGCGGTCGTTGACAATTCGGATGCTGTTGACTTGACTCCAGATAGCGCCGGTTCTTTGAGTCATACGATTTATTTGGCCGAGGATGTTGATCGCTTCAGTGATGCTGATGTTGTTGAGTACTGGGCGGATGCTGCTGATCAGCAGTGGTATTGGACCGAGGGGCCTGAGCCGCAGTCCGCTGATGACGATGACAGTGACACCAGCAGCAGTGACTTACACAGTCTTACGGGAAGCCAGTTCTGGAGCGGAGACAGTGGCGGAACAACGGTGTCCGATGCGTACGCGAGTTGGGATGCCAGTCAGCCAGATAACGCCAGCGGCAATGAGCATTTTGCGGTCATGCACAAGGATGGAACATGGCATGATGTGTCAGGTGATTCGCTCATTGATGCGTATGTCATCGAATATCCCCAATTCATCCTCCATGATGAATCCAAAAACTGGCATGATGCACGTTCGTTGGCGAAGGAGCTTGGTGGGTGGCTGCCCTCGATTTCAGATGATGATGAATTGCAGCGGGCGATCACCGCGGCAGCTGGTAACACGGTCTGGTTGGCAGGCTCTGACGATGATGATGAAGACACATGGATATGGGATGGAGGTGGAAAAGACCCGAATCATCATCTGCAATTCTGGCAGGGAGGAAAGAACGGATACTCCACGGGTAATTTTGAGATTCCTTGGAGCAGCGGCGAGCCGAATGACGGGGGCGGTGCCACCGCTGTGCGCAACAAGGAAACTGTTCTTGAAATGTATAGCTCCGGTGCGTGGAATGACGATGATGATGGGCACAAAAACAAGAATCGGGTGCTTGTGGAAATGCCGAAGTATGGGGTGAGGACCTTGGCTTCGGGGAAGACATTTGCTGAGGCACGAGACGATGCCCGCGCGCATGGCGGTTGGATCGCGACGATTGGCTCGGATGCGGATAACGACACCGCAAAACAGCTCATCGCGGAGCACAATTTCAGCTCGGCGTGGATAGGTGCCTCAGACAGCCAGATTATCAAGGGCTTGGAAAATCATGGTCGATATGTACTGGAAATCAGCGATTCGACCGATCACCGCAACTCAGTGCAATTGTTTGAGTTAACCAGTTCAGGTGGTCGGGGTGATATCATCAATATCGATGCGACAGGACTGCCTTCATCGGTCAATCACTATCTGCTGCCTGTGAATGAATTGCCCATGGGAGGTTTGGCATCAGGGGTGACGTATTACGTGACGGATGCTTCAGCAGACCATTTCAGCTTGGCAGCAACCGCTGGAGAGTCTCAGAGTAAGAATGCTCTGGCTAATTTGAACGGAAATGATGCCCTCGATCCCAATATGACTATTGGCGATGGCAGCTTCATTGGCACGATGGGAATTGACCTGACTGATGTTGGCGAAGGCTCGCACAATTTGCGATTTGATATCCAGGCCAAGTCAGTTGGAACGCAAAGTCTCCCCCTCGTCAAACTCGGGCACAGAACCAATCCTGATGGGACAGGAACTGCATCCAGTCACGTGCACAGTGCCGGTGGATCGTTGGTTGCACAGTCGATACGACCCCAGTCAACTAGCACTACCAATCCAAATGTCACCATCCTGCTCGCTGCTGGCAGTCATCTGCACGCGGCAGAAGACATTGATATGACGGCCTTGTCCGCGGGTAACGGAAAAGCAAAAGCAGAGGCCTATGGAGGGGCATTGCTTGCGGGAGGGTCAGGCGCGACGGTGTCATCTGTGGTTGATCACGCTGCACACGTCAACTTGTACGGCGATTTGACCGCAAACGGTAGCGTGACTGTGGAATCGAAAATCAGTGATCAGGTTCAGACGCACGCGGATGCCAAGAGTTATGGCGCGATTGACGCCAACGCGCTGTCCAATGCGACGATCAAGGAGTCATTCGATTCATGGATCGACATCGGTAACGGTGCAAGAATTCTGGCAGGCGAGGAAATTGAGATCAACGCTTACTCAGATTTAATTGATCAGATGACGGCTACGACCCATTCAGGTGCGATGTTTGGGAGCTCGAAAGCAAATCAGACGGAGGGCTCTGGGATCCAAATCAAAGCCTCGGGTGATAACCCCAATCGGACCGGGATCACTGTCAATGACTCAGACCTTGTGGCTGGCCAAGCGGTCATTCTGCATGCAAAAATGTTGGGTGTAGATACCTCGCCAGCGCATGCAACCGACGAAATCGTACAGGCTTTCGGCGGAGGTATGCAAAATGCCAATCAGGCGACCGCGGAGATTAACCTTCAAGATGCTGTCACGGTCGAGTTGTTGGATGATGTAAGAATCACGAGTCGGAACGTCGAGATTCTAGCCTTGCATGAAAACGTGGATCTGTACACCAAGGCACACACACGACGCGGGCGTGCCGCTTCACGCGCTGAAGCAAAGATTGATTATGACGGGAACTCCAGTGTGACAAGCACCTCGGGGACAACAATTCATGCTGATACACTCACGGTGGAAGCACGACAGGAAATCGTTCGCGGTGACTTTGATCCTGTTGCGACAACTGATCGAGGTTCATCGAATGAAACTTCTTCCCATTCATTGGTTGCTGATCGACAGATCAATTGGAATGCTACCGTTTTGGGCCGAGGAAAAGCTGAGCTGGAGGTCGATGCCAGCGGGATCGTGAAGACGGCTGATGGTGTCGTGCTCAATGGTGGCACAGTCCAAGAGGGTGATCGCTATACAACGGGGCAGTCAATCGTTGTTGACGAGGTTAATTATGATTTCACGGAGCAATTGTCGCAATTTAAGGTCAATGCTTTGGACGAAATCGGAGGAACCGCCGAGGTCACCGGTGATGCACTCTTTTACGCACAGGTGCACGCGGATTTGAAAAGTCACGCCCCCAATGAATTGCAGTTACCCGATATCGATCTCGCAGATTTCGATATCGATAATTCACTCACTGAAAAGACCTTCTGGTCGGGCGCCGCGGACGGAAGTGTGGTGGATGGTCACTATTCGAATTGGGCTGCCAGTGAGCCAAACAACTACAACGGCTCTGAAAATCACGTTGAACTGTATTCGAGTGGCGTCTGGAACGACATCAGCGGCGACGTTAAACGGAGTTATGTATTGGAGACGGACCGCGGGTTCGAATTGATTGCCGGTGAATTTACGTTTGCCGAAGCGGTGCAGGATGCAACAAACCGCCATGGGCAGGTTGCTTCAATCGCGACAGCTGCTGAAAACGATGAAATCTGGAATCTTTCTGGCGGCGATGTCTGGATCAACGCAACCGATGAAGGGCATGAAGGAGACTGGCGACGTCCGGAGCGTGCAAGTGTTGTGCTGATCGATGCACCTGACGAGGCTCTTAATATTCGTCGTCATCCAGACTCGGATGATTTGGTTCATGGGCGGCTCATCGTTGCCAACCTTGGGCAGAACGAAAGTGGAGCCTCGAGCGATGGATTCCCGATCAAGTTGAATGGCAATATTCACAATCCGGGTGGCTTGGTCGAAATCCGAAATTTATCAGGTGATATCCAAGCTCGGGTGGCGGGTGAACGCTCGGTGATTGATGCTCACGAATTGATTCTTGACGCACCTTTGGGGTCGATTCACAGCGAGTCACAAACCAACCGAATTCTCGCTCGATTGCACCAGGCCGGGCGAATTACACCAAGTATGTCAGCGGTAGCTGAGAATGACTTGGTATTGGATGTGCAGGCACAGCCCGATGAGTCGGGCCGTGTGCGTGGTGTCGATCGATTGGAAGGAAATACGGTGGACGTCGGGTTGATGGCCTGGGGTGAATCCATTCGCCAGCAGGGCCCAGCAGGTTATTGGCAATTGAATGAATTGTCTGGGCAATCGGCTGTCGAAGCACTTGGAACCGGCATGCAGGGAAGTTCTTACGGTGTAAGCCCAGGACAGTCCGGTGCGATACTGAGTCAACCCGATAACAAAGCAGTCAGGTTCTCTGGTGGTTCAAGCGCAGATCGCATCGTGATTGATGATGATGCACGACTGTACGGCGGTACCACGCAAACTGTGACAGGTTGGCTGAAAGTCAATTCCTTTGATAAACCTTGGCAATCCGTTTACTGGAAGGGGGACACCCCCGATTGCACGGCTGGGTGTGCGAACCGTGAAAATACTTTATGGCTCGCTCAGAACCAATCGCTGTATTTTACCGCTGCACCTCAGGGTAGTGCCGCAGAGGTTGCCCATTATGTGACATCCACCATTCAACCGGGAACCTGGTATCACTTCGCTTCGGTCCTTGATGCTGACAATGATGTGATGAAGGTGTTTGTGAATGGAGAGCAGAAGTTATCCGAAAGTTTCTCCGCCAGTGCGATTCAAGATACTGACGGTGATTGGTACTTGGGGAACAAACCAGGTGGTGGAACGTCGCTTAATGGTTGGTTGGATGAATTTGCAATTTTCAATCACGTGCTGACCGGTGATCAAATCAAACAACAGTATCTGGCTGGTATTGCCACCACCGCTGTGGAGGTGGATAGCCATTACGTGATCAATGGATTTGCCGGAGGAAACCATATGGAATCGCGGCATCGTGAGATTCGTTCCGAAGGTGATTTGACACTTCGCGGATTGGGAGTTGATGGTCTTGATGCCGACACGAATGGCGCGAAAGTCAACATCGAAGCAAGTGTCGAAATTGGAGATCTGCATGATGGCGTTGTGAACGTGACAACCAATGGAGATATCTGGTTATCTGAAGGAGTTGATCGTCAGATTATCAGATACGACGGTGCTTACACTTTCGCTGAGGCGTTTGCCGATGCCTCGGTAAATGGTCGACGCTTGATGACCATTCATGACAGCGACGAGCAACGGTTGGCAGAGATTGCGGTTGCTGGAAAATCAGCCTGGTTTGGTGCCACCGATGTGAAGAACTCAGATGAGTGGAATTGGATCGACGGCCGATTGATTGATACCACATTCTGGGTTGGTAATGACCATCATGGTGTCACTGTAGAAGGCAGGTACGAAAACTGGGCGACTGAAGCGGGAGCTCCCGGTGACTCAGTGCAGCGGACAGCGCCTAACAATGCTTTTCGAAATGAAAACTACCTGATGATGCAGTCGGATGGGTATTGGGACGATGTTGATGATGTTCACGCGTTGCCGTACGTGCTGGAAACCCCGTACACCCACGAACTGATTGATGGAAGCTTCAGCTTCGCCGAGGCTTGGTTGGATGCTTATCAACGAGGCGGTTGGATTGCCACACTGGATACAGCCGAAGAACAAAGTCGTGTTGTTTCGATGGCTGCGGGCAGGCCCATTTGGTTGGGGGCCTCAGATGCAGAGGTCGAATCCGTGTGGAAGTGGATCGAACCTGCGTTCAGGGAAAAACAATTCTGGCAGGGAAACAGCACAGGACAGGCGGTGGATGGATCATTCATCAACTGGAATACACCGACTGGTGAGCCCAATGATTATGGTGGTCAGGAGTACTTCGGTGAATTCGAAGCAAGTGGAGGCTGGAACGATCTATCCGAAGAATCAACTCGTGGTTATCTAGCGAGCAGCGAAATTACCAAACTGAGCTCACAGTCCATGCGAGTCGGGAACATCACATCGCTAACTGGTGATGTGTATCTCGACGCACCTGTGAATCTCGAGGTCTCAGGGAAAATCGCAACTGGGCAGGGGAAGAAATTTGTTTGGAATGGGGATGGTCAAATCCTTCATGCTGATCCAGGCAATACTTCGCCCACCATCGTGACCGAAGAGATTTATCTGGCGTCAATTGGAGGGCTTGGTCGACAAGACTATCCGCTGACGACGACCACAAACATGATTCGTGGTGACTTTCCGACCGGTGCAATCAACATCGAAAACACGGCCGACCTATCACTTACTGATCTCATCGTGCATGACGAGAACCTGCTTGTGATCTCGGAGGGGACCATTGCGGTGGATGGTCCCTTACGAGTCGAAGGTGGTGGGAACTTGAGTTTGATCGCTAACGGTGAGAATACGGCCTATGAGTACGTTCCGCATTCCATGACTTACCCAGAGGCGGTTGTGGATGCTGAGCACCGTAACGGTGTACTTGCGACTGTAAGAACATCATCCGAACAAGAGCAGGTGCGAAATGCCGCCGGGGGTCAGACAGTTTGGTTTGGTGCCTCGGATGAAGCGGTGGAAGGTGATTGGGTATGGAATGCATTGCATGACGGATCGGAATCATTTTGGGCCGCTCCGGTTAATTTTTGGACCGGCGTTGCCTCGGGTGAATTGGCTCTTGGTGCCTACGCGAATTGGAATGCTGGCGAGCCCAATAATTACGGGAGTGGCGAGAATCACGCGGAGATGATTGGTAGTGGGAAATGGAATGACCTGCACAAAGATAATCTACGCCAATATGTGCTCGAAAAACGAGATGGCACGCTCGAGTTTGTCAGTGGTACCTATACATATGACAGTGCTGTTGTTGATGCCAATAATCGAGGTGGGCGAATTGCGAGTATTCGGTCTCAGGCCGATCAAGACCGCGTTGCATCACTTGCGCAGGGGCGTTCTATCTGGATCAATGCAACCGATGAAAATCACGAGGGGCAGTGGTATTACAACACGCCTAGTCAACAAGTGGGTGACCTTTTTCATTATTGGGCAGGTGGTCAACCGGATGACTATTTGGATGCCGAAGATGCAGGTCAGATGCTGTCCGATGGGCGTTGGAACGACCAGCGAGGTTGGGATTGGGAAAAGACGATTGTTGATCAGAACCCGGCAGGTCATTGGCGATTGAATGAAGCGTCAGGGACCACCGCGTACGAGCAAAGCAGTTCCCTTGGTAAACAAAGTATCAATGGAGTACTGGAACCGGATGATCATGCGGCAGGGAACTCACTGCTCAGCGTCGGTTCCGGGGTGACAGTGACTGCAGTTGGAACGAATGTCCGTAGCGGCTCAGTTGTGTCATTCACCAATAACTTTCAATCAACCGGTGCTAGTGGATTTGGAGTCAATGGTAACTACTATTGGTCATCTATTTCACAGTTGGCCTTGCGGGCTGACTTTGATTCTCCGGTGAATGAGGTCAAAATTGATTTCATTGCTGATGACAGTTCTGACTACGGAATCCTGCAGGCCTACGACTCCAGTAACACTCTGCTCGCTGAGTACACCACAGCGAATCTGGGTACGTATGCTTACGAAACAATGCGGGTGAACCGAACTCAAGGTGATATCGCTTATGTGCTTGCCTCAGGCCTGAACGGTCAAACCGGAGGCTTGGATAATTTGCGGTATGCAACGGATCCAATAGGTAATGACGGATCGTATCTGGGCGTCAGTTTGGGGCATGCAGGTGCAATGACGAGCGTTTCTGATCAAGAGAATAAGTCGATCAGCCTTGCGGGTACCCCGATCGCAAGTCATGTGCAGATTCACGATGATGCGAGTCTGTATGGTGATATGGCACAGAGCGTCAGTGGTTGGTTCAAAGTGGATTCGTTTGACAAGGCTTGGCAAGCGATTTATTTCAAGGGTGATCAGGGCGGCGGAGCAACCGATTACAGCAACGGCGGATTGAATCGCGAAAATGTCCTTTGGGTGAATGACACGGGTTACCTGCACTTCAATGTCGCGTTAACTGGCGGGGTACAACAGGAAGCTATCAATTCGCCAGTGAATGCGATTCAGGCTGGTCGTTGGTATCACTTTGCAACGACGTTTGACGCGAGCACGACAAGGGCCAAAATCTATCTCGATGGCAAGCTTGTTTCTGAAGCAGCGACATCGAGTGGTACACCACTGCGTGATACTGATGGGGATTGGCTACTTGGTAACAGTCCATCTGGGCAATCCAAGTTCAATGGGGCAATCGATGACTTTGCAATCTTCAACCATGCTCTGTCTGCCGAGCAAATACATCGGCAGTATCATGCTGGACAGAGTCAGAGATTGCCATATGTCTTAGAATATGATGCCAGCCTGATCGTTCGCGCTCCAGTCAGAACCACGGGAGGTGATGGAAACATTAACTTGGTTGGTAGTGGAAGCGTGCGGATTGAAAAGGAGTTGCAATACGTTGATGGCGATGTGAATTACACAGAAGCCCGGCAGGATGCTTTGGATCAAGGCGGTTGGTTGGCCGTCTTGCACAATGATATCACTGCTGAGGATGCGAGACAGACCATTGATTCGAATTCAGCTTTGGTTGGCGGATTTGATGAAGGTGATGATGGGAACTGGCGTTGGAGGGATTCACCCGTTGTCAGTGAAGAGATTACTTTCTGGGAAGGAAATCAGACTCGAAACGGTCTTGTGCAGCACTGGCAAACAGGCGAACCCAATGGTGGAACCAGTGAGAATATTGTTGAGGTTGAAAGTAACGGAAACTGGAATGATCTCTCCAGTAGCTGTCTCTTATACACATCTGACG
>CAJXTM010000022.1 GCA_913061385.1 uncultured Rhodopirellula sp.
AGATCAGCCTCGGTCTCGTGGGCTCGGAGATGTGTATAAGAGACAGGGATTCACAGGGTCGATTGCCTCTGCTTACCCCGATGAGTGAAGTCGCTGGCCGCATGAGCATTCAGGAAGGTGCCAAGTATCTTGAACGACCGCAGATGGGACGCGGGATTCTGCTGGGTGGAGTGCCCGGAGTTGCGCCTGCACATATCACGATTTTGGGAGGTGGCGTGGTTGGAGCAAACGCTGCCCGCATTGCTGCTGGTTTTCAAGCAGACGTTGCTATTCTGGATGTTGATTTGGATCGCCTCCGCTATCTAGATGATGTCATGCCGGCAAACGTGAATACGCTCTATAGCGATCGACATACCATCATCGAACAACTGCGTAGGGCAGATCTTGTTATCGGATCAGTTTTGATTCCTGGGGCAAAGGCGCCGCAACTGGTGCGAGCAGACGACCTCAGTATGATGAAAGCGGGAAGCGTCGTCATTGATGTGGCTGTCGATCAAGGTGGGTGCGTTGAGACTAGCCGTCCGACCACACATAGTGACCCAACGTACGTCATCGACGAAGTTGTGCACTATTGTGTTGCCAATATGCCGGGGGCAGTAGGACGAACCAGTACTTTTGCTTTATGTAACGCAACCTTGAGTTGGATCACTCGCTTGGCAGATCTTGGACTTGAAAATGCACTGTCCGAGTGCCAGCCGATCATTGACGCAATTAATATTCATGATCACCACGCGACCAATGCGGCGGTAGCAGAAGCTTTTGGCTTGTCGTTTGTTCCGTTGAAATGAGTCTCGAAGGTCCCGTTGTTCCATACCTGAGGTTGGCCTTCAATTTCCGATTCAGATTTTCACTCCGGTGAACTGAAGCTTCCCCCACGCAATTCGGTTGATCCGTGAAACAAAATATTTGTCGAGTAATTGTCGGATGATCGTGGGTTGGTTTAGCCACTGCTCGTAGGTCTCTCGCTCGTGTTCGATCATCACAGCGAGTGCGTCGCCTTTGTCATAGACCTTTCGCACCCATGGTGTTTCAACTACTACGTGAACGAAACGAAGGAAAGGTGTAAGCCATGGTTCAACAGCATGAAATGTCCCATCAGTCTTAAGTACACGATGGATTTCAAAAAGAACCTGTTCAAGATCGTCAGGTAGCTGTGGCAGGTGATGCAATCCGCCATGAATAATCACAGCGTCTACCGTAGTGTCTTTAAACGGTAACTTCCGGCAGTCTGCGAGGTGCAATCTTGCCTGCGTTTTGTTTTGGAGTAGCAGGGTTTCAGAGAGATCCACGCCTTCCATCTTTGTGAAGCCAAGCCGTTTTAACGCGATGAGCCCGCCGCCTCGACCGCAAAACAGTTCAACAACTCGAATGTTACGCGGGCGATCTACCAGGCCCATGGACTTCAGGCGTTTAATGAACTTTTCGATTTCTTCTTCTGGGCTTTCGAAGCGTTGATAAGCTTCTTCCCAGGCTGTGTCACAACAGACTGCTCCCGCCTGAATATGCCGTTGAATCATCGGCTTGCTGTCGTTGGCTGTGTCAGGTGCGTTCATGATGTCTGCGATGAAAACGTAATCGCCTCAGGAAACGAGGGGTTCCCGGTCTGAGCTGAGGGAGTGGTGGTTTGTTGCTTTGGAAACTAGCATGAGCCGCGGCAGTACATGAGATCAGCCGTGGGGGTGTCGACGCTGCATACGAAGCACGCCGGCCATCAGGGATGCCATGGCAGTTTGAAAACCAATCGCCACGAGAGTGACGCCCGGGACCACCAAACGCATCGTTTGTGGGTAATCCAATTTCCCAAAATCACCTTGCGACCATATGAAAATTACACTGCCGATCAGCGTGGTGCCGGTTGCTGACATGATCAAGCCGAAGCCAATGCCATGTTCCACTGTGATTTTTTCCAATTTCGGAAGTGGCGGCATCATGCCTTCGCGGGCAGCAAATATCTGTGCAAGAGTCGCCAAGAGAATGCATTGCCATCCCATCAAAACGGTGAGGCTTGCAATCAATAAGGTGTGCACATCCAAGGCGATGTTGAAAATATGAATCTGTGGCAACGCGAGTGCGTAGCCGAGCAGTCCAATCAGAATCAATAGCAAGCCTGGGCGAAAAAATGTCCACTTGGGACTGAATACCAAAAATAAGCGCAGGGTTCTCCAGCCATCACGAAAAGTGCGTAGGTGTGGCCCATGCTCCGTTCGTCCATCCGGGTGCAGAGTAATTGGCACCTGAGCCATGCTTGCTTTGTGAAGCCCGCTTTTGATTATCATTTCTGTGGCGAATTCCATGCCGGGGGATCGCAAGTCCAGGTCGGTGTACAGATCTTTTGTAAACCCACGCATTCCGCAATAGACATCGTGGATTGGTATCCGAAACATCAGCCGCACCAACCATGACAGCACGGGATTCCCAAACCAGCGATGCAGAAATGGCATCGCGCCCGGAAGAACTTGGCCTCCGCCACGCGGAAGCCGGCAGCCTTGGACCAAGTCGGTTCCCTTGCGAAGTTGATCAACAAACGCGGGGATTTCCAAAAAGTCATAACTGTCATCGCAGTCGCCCATGATGACATACTTACCGTTACTGGCCTCTATGCCACCCATCAAAGCAGCACCGTATCCCGGTTCTGCAACATCCACTGTTCGGGCACCCACAGAAACAGCGATCTCTTTCGAATTGTCAGTGCTGCCGTTGTCAGCGAGCACTACTTCGCCCTGTATCCCATGCTCCCGCATGGCTCGGACAGCCTTCTCGACACAGATACCGACGGTGTCTGCTTCATTCAGGCAAGGCATGACAACGGATAACTCGGGAAGTTCACTCATGTTGTCGTCAGATGCGATGTTGTGAATGGATGTCGAAGAGGTGGCGGTGAAAGCGTGACGAGAATCAGCTTGGATGTTGATGGGTTTTGTCATGCTATACGCATGTTTTTTAAATGAGTTCAGTGCATCATGCGACGTTTGTGACTTTTGCTGTTTTTCGAAGGCGTGACAACAGTATTGCTAGGACTGATCCAAACGACAGAACTACCAAGGGCTCAACGACAATTCGGTATCGATAATCAGGTATCTCTAGAATCCCCGTGACCAGAGAAAAATAAGCGAGCATAGATAACAGCCACAGCCCATAGACTCGCGTCGGGTAATTGACAATCAATAGTACGATGCAGAAAGCAAGCCCACTTAGTAGCAAGGTGTTGAGGATCACAGATTGGCTGAAACGGGTTTTCAATGCAAAATCGACAAGAGGAATCGAATGGCTCCACGTCTGCTGGCCATAGAACGGGGCATTGGATTGACCTTGGGAGGGAAGGTGAGTAGCGGCGCATCGCCAATAGTTGATAACTCTTCGAAATGCTTTGTAGGCAAAAGTTGATGGATCTTGCTGCACTGCTTGGAGGGCTACTGTTTGCATCAGTTGGTCTGCGCCTGCATCGCTAAGCCCTGAGCGAACGAGAGCATTTGATACCACCCAAGTATCTTGCCATTGATTGGCCGCATTGACCTGCTCAAGGCGTTGCATCAATTGATTAGCGGTGTTGCTTGAAGGCATTGCAAGTCCAGCACCGGAGCCGTCCTTGAACGTGACGATCCAAATGTTCCTGCCAACAAATTCAGTCAGAAATGGTTTTCCAAACAGAAGTTGATTTCGAACTATCCATGGTGCAGAACAACCAGTGACGATCAGAATGGTAACGATCAAGTGGTACAGTCGAATTCGATAAGGAATCGTCTTCATTGAAAGACTGCGAAGTCGGCCGTTCTTGCGAATATGAATCAACAATAGAAAAAAGAGGTGCGGTATCCAAATCAGGATGACAATGGGGCGGGTCAACAGCGTTAGCGCAAACGTAAAACCCACCCATGATGCACGTGTTGCGGTACCGTACTTGGCGTAGTCCAGAATCGCCAGCAGATTGAGCATGAACATGAAGATGAACATGGACTCAGAAAGAACTGCAGCATCAAAGACAAAGCTAGAGACGATGGGTAACGAAACAATCAATGTCAGCAGGAATGCTTTGGGGAGTTTGGTGATTCTTGCTGCAATGGATGCTGCAATGACCAGCGATCCCAAAGAAAAAAAACCTTGAAGTACTGTCAGTGTCTGTAAAGCATGCGACCCGCTGAGGAGACGCACTACGGCCAGAAACCAGGGATAGATGGGAGTGCGGTAAGCAATGGGTGCCTCAAACATCAGCAGGTCTCCCTGCATCACGAGAGCGCTGAGTTTCCAGTAGCCGAATGCATCAAGTTCAATCGGCACCGGTCCCCCCATTAGAATCGCAACCGTTTTGGTTGCAATCAGCAGCAGAAGTATGAGGACGAGGAGTTTTCTCATCAGTCTGGATACCGCCTGCGGAATGGATGACGAACTGCTTTATAGTCTAGTTCCTCATAGGCTTGGTGCGTGGGCAGAGAGGGTGTTCGGGGGTGGAGAGTGGTAGTTCCAAGCTCAAATGTCTGATCCTGACGCCTGCGCTGAGATTCAGACGCTAATGCCGTAGGCAGGCCTGTTACCGTTTCCGCTTCTTTTTCTTTTTTTTGTCCCGCCGATCTTTTTGACGCTTGGACTTGTAATTCGGCTTGGATGATTTGGGTTGTGGGGCATCAGCTTCACCGTGGGCCGTATGATTTTTGACTACATCTAAGTAAAGTTGCCGGTCCTGCAGGTCGACTTTTGACACTTTCACGGTCAGCAGATCACCGAGACGAAATCGGTTTCCTTGTCGAAAGCCACTGATCATCTGCCCGCGACGCTCGAATCGATATTGGTCGTTGGGAAGTGTCGTGATCGGGATGAATCCGTCGACAGGTAACTTGACACAGCGGGCATGTATGCCGTCAGCGAAAACCCGGCTGATGACCGCTTCCATGGATTCACCCACATGTTTATTCAGAAAGTGCAGAAGTTTTAACTGGATGAGTTCACGTTCGGCAGCAGCAGCATTACGTTCCATGTCACTGCAATGGTGGCCCAGTTTTACCAGCGAGGCGAAAGCGTCATCCGGTGTTGATTTCTTCTCCAGTATCTTTTGCACGAGGCGGTGGACTGTGAGGTCAGGGTACCTTCGTATTGGGCTGGTGAAGTGGCAGTAGTGTTCCATGTCGAGAGCGTAGTGCCCTTCCAGTTGCGGAGCATAAATCGCTTTATTCATGCTTTTGAGCACGGCGAAATTAACCGCATCTTCCAGTGGCGTTTCCTTCACTGAATCGAGGACTTTTTGGATGTCAAATCGACTTTCGACAGTTCCAGCATCAAGGCCAAGGTCTTTCACGAAATTGGATAGTTGCCGGAGTTTGCGACGATCTGGTGGAGGGTGGAGCCGGTGAAGATGATTAAGCCCGAGATCATCCAGCCATGTTGAAACTGCTTGATTCCCCGCCAGCATGAATTCTTCGATGATCTGGTGGCTTTCTGTGTGCTCGACACGATGAGCCCCGCGAACTTTTCCACTTTTGTCGAGGTCCAGTTTGATGTCCGGCATGTCCATCGAGAGGGCTCCGCCTTTGAACCTAGCCTTACGCATCTTCATTGCCAGTGTGTGCATTTCCTTCAATAAACTGCAGATCGGCGCTCCCCATATTTCCAGCCGTGATTCAGGATTTGCAAGGAATTGATCTACCTGTTCGTAATTCAGCCGCAGGTCACTATGAATCGCTCCGTTGTGCACTTCTGTGTGTGTGATTGTCAAATCATCCTGGATCTCGATTTCAACGGTTTTTACCAGTCGCATACGGTCAGGCTGCAGGCTTGCTAAGTGGTTGCTGATGATTTCGGGGATCATCGGAATCACACGATCAGGCAGATAGACACTGGTGGCGCGTTTCCGCGCTTCTTCGTCGATCGAACCACCAGGGGGTACAAAGTGGCTGACGTCTGCGATGTGTACCCAAAGTCGCCAACGCCCTTCTTCTCGTTGGAGTGAGATCGCATCATCAAAATCACGGGCGTCAAATGGATCGATTGTGATCGTAAGCATGTCAGTCAGGTTGCGACGCCCCGACGGCACCTCCTCATCGTTGAATGCATCTGCCTGCTGTCTCGACTCGTCCAGAACAGCTTCCGGAAACGCATCCGGAAGTGCGTACTGCCGCACAATCGAAAGAGTGTCAATTGATGGATTCTTGTTGCTTCCCAGTCGCTCTAGAATGACAGCTTCCCCGCCCACACCACTCTCGTCTGGATAGTCGACTATCTCGACGAAGACTTTGTCGTCGTTGGTCAGTGGTAAGCCGCGGATGTCCCCAACGCTTACCGGGTCCTCGTAGTGGGTGCCATCAAGCAAGACAGATGCCTGACCGTCGATGTTTCGATACGTACCCGTAAATTGTCTGCGTGCTCGTTGTAGAACTTCAGTCACACGCCCTTCGTTTCCGCCTCGTCGACTCGGGCGGACCTCAACATTGACAAGATCCCCTTCCATCGCACCACCGGTCCGACCTGCTGGAATGAATACATCCTCAGGTACATCGGCGTCATCCTCTGCGTGGTTGGGACGCACAAAACCAAAGTCACCCCCCATCGCCCGCCGAAACGTTCCACGAAGTGAATCATCTGGGCCACCAATTGCTCCGACACTTATCACGAGGTGGTTAGAGCCGTAAAGCAAACGGCCCTCAAGCACCAGTTGTTTGATGACGCGACGAAGTTCTCGATACTCGTCGGGGCCAAGCTTAAGGTCAGTTGCAATTTGCTTGGGCTTGCTGGGCCGGTAGTCGGCCGAAACGACCAGTCGCATCACGCGATCAGCCAGTTCTGTTGGTATATCCATGCTGAAAACATATCCGATTTGAGTCAATCTTGGACCGGGACACGGCGGGGCTTGTATTCGGCGTTCAACAAAATGACGCGGAAACACACATTTACCTGATCCGGTGCCCCAATGTCTTCCCAGAAGATTGTATTCGGGATGGGATCACCTCAGAGATCGAGTGAAAGATTGAAAGGCCATCGATTGGTGATGGAAAGATAGGGCCAATCGGTAGGCCCAGTTCGGGGAATCAGCAACACTCGCTGATCGCTCACTGAATGATGGACACATAGTTAAGAAGCAAGGTTCACCGAAATTCTTCAAAATGCGAAACCCTTGGATAGTTGAAAAAAAAATACGAAATGAGAACGATTTTTAATCGAGATCGTGATTCCCATGGGCACTGGTGGCTACGAGGCAGTTTGTTCCTGTTGGAACGCAAGGCGACACCGGAGGATTCTTATGGACTTGGAGAAAGATGGCTACGGAATTCTCGAGCAAGCTTTAAGTGAGAGCGAGTGCCGCGCGGTCATTGATGACTTGGAACTCGCTCTATCTGATATGCCGAATGGGTCCATCAAGACCAGTCGCGGTGCATTTCTGGGGGGAAGAAACTTATTGACATGCTGGGGTGGATGCTCGGCCATTGCGATGCATATCGCGATCAAAAATTTTGCGACCCGATTTCTAGGGAAAAATGCAGGGTTGGTGCGGGCTCTCTACTTTGACAAACCACCAGGTAGTGGCTGGTCTTTGCCCATGCATCGGGACACGGCGATTGCAGTCGCGGGCCACTGTTTTCCCATAGCACCCTTTTCTAAACCAACCATGAAGGCGGGGACGCCCCACGTCGAGGCGACAAGCCAAGTATTGAGCGGCATGCTGACGCTGCGTTTACATCTCGACCCGATGCTACAGGATAACGGCCCGCTGGTGGTCGTTCCCCGTTCACATCGTGGCGATTTTAAGGAGACGTCGGCTCTGCAGAAGACCATCCATTGCAATATTGGTGATCTCTTCGTGATGCGTCCACTGCTGTTGCATGGGAGTCTGGCGGCAAGTGGTGATACCCGCTTGCACCGACGTGTGATTCATCTTGAGTTTGCACCGAGCCACAAATTGCCTGGGCTGTATCAATGGCATCAGTTCCTGCCGCTTCATGCTTCTTAGCAGTAACCGTTATCAGCAGTAACCGTGCAGAAATTTGCATGCCCTCTGCCCTGCCCTGTTTGCCCCGTACCTGTCTGTTTGCCCCGTACCTGTCTG
This sequence comes from uncultured Rhodopirellula sp., assembly GCA_913061385.1. GTDB lineage: Bacteria > Planctomycetota > Planctomycetia > Pirellulales > Pirellulaceae > Rubripirellula. The sequence continues at coordinate 8,030 of CAJXTM010000022.1, forward strand.
TTTGCCCCGTACCTGTCTGTTTGCTCTGTACGCTTGGACCGTATGATTGCCTTGCGCCCCAATTGCTCACCTACGTGCAAACCGGGTGAAGCGTATGGTCAAGATCAGGATCATGTTGAGCCGATGTCTGTTGAATTGTCAGAGTCAGTCTGGGTCGTAGGCAAGATTCGGACTGAGCCATCGTTCGGCTTCTTCGATGGGGATACCTTTTCGCTTCGCGTAGCATTCGATCTGGTCTCGCGTTACTCGATCGACGGCAAAGTAGCGTGCATCTGGGTGGCCGAAATATAAGCCACTTACGCTCGCACCGGGCGCCATTGCGAAGCTTGAGGTGAGTTCCACAGAAGTGTGTTGTTCGGCCTGTAGGATTTCAAATAAGGCCTGTTTCTCTGTGTGATCGGGACACGCTGGATAGCCAGCCGCAGGGCGAATGCCACGGTATTTCTCTGCGATCAGATCGTTTTTGTCCAATCCCTCTCCCTGTCCGAATCCCCAGTCCCTTCTCGCTCTCTCGTGCATCAATTCAGCGAAGGCTTCTGCAAGACGGTCCGCCACAGCTTGAACCATGATGGCTTTGTAGTCATCCAGATCAGCTTTGAATTTATTGGCTAGCGTATCAGCACCGACACCGGTCGTGACAACAAACCCACCGATGTAATCTTCTCGACCGCTGTCAGATGGGGCGACATAGTCTGCGAGGGATCGGTAGTCTTGTTGACCACGGCGTTCCCACTGCTGACGCAACATATGAAAACGCGTCAGTTCTTCGTTTCGGGAATCGTCGGTGAACAGGACGATGTCATCTTGGTCGCTTGCTGCTGGCCAAAAACCGTAAACGGCGTTCGCCTGTAATGCATTGTCATTGATGATTTGGTCGAGCAACTCGTTAGCATCGGCATAGAGTTCTTTTGCTTGTTCGCCGACGATCTTGTCCTCAAAGATTCGGGGGTATTTTCCCCGCAGTTCCCAAGTCATGAAAAATGGTGACCAGTCAATGTAGGATCTGATTTCCGAAATCGGGAAGTCGTTCAGTGCTTGGGTACCCGTAAAGCACGGCTTATTGATGGTGATGCTGTTCCAGTCGGTAGCAAAACGATTTTTCAATGCTTCGGCATAAGGAATTAGCTTCTGCTTTCGACCCTCGTATCCAGCCACCAGCTTTTTCTGTTCTTTTGCATTTGCTTCGATGAAGTTGTCACGGGCTTCTTTATTCAACAGCTTTTCGACAACATTAACGCTGCGGCTTGCATCCAGGACGTGGATGATCGGCCCGGGGTAGACAGGCGCAATCTTGACAGCCGTATGTTTAGCGCTGGTGGTCGCTCCCCCCACAAGCAATGGGATTTCCAGTTTTTTGCGTTTCATTTCGCGTGCAACGTGGACCATCTCATCTAGGCTCGGCGTGATCAGCCCGCTGAGACCCACCATGTCGACGTTCTGCTTTTCTGCTTCGGCAATGATCGTGTCTGTTGAGACCATGACACCCAAGTCGATGACATCGTAGTTATTGCATTGTAGGACGACACCAACGATGTTTTTTCCGATATCGTGGACATCACCCTTCACGGTGGCAATCAGAAATTTTCCGCGTGACGAGTTGGTCTCAATTCCTGCCTTTCGTTTCTCTTCTTCCATGAATGGCTCAAGATAGGCAACAGCTTTTTTCATGACTCGAGCAGATTTGACAACTTGAGGGAGAAACATTTTTCCTTCCCCGAATAGATCGCCAACAATTTGCATTCCGTCCATCAAAGGACCTTCAATCACTTGCAAGCAGCGATCAAATTCCTGCCGCGCTTCCTCAGTGTCTTCAACGATATATTTGTCAATTCCCTTGATCAGGGCGTGTCGCATGCGTTCTGTAACCGGGGCTTCTCGCCAGGTCAGGTCCTCGCCACTCTTCTTCTTTCCGCTGCCCTTTACTGTTTCAGAAAGGTCCAGCAGTCGGTCTGTCGCATCAGCGCGACGATTCAGCAGTACATCTTCCACACATGCCAGCAGATCCTTCGGAATCTCTTCGTACACTTCAAGCTGTCCAGCGTTGACAATGCCCATGTCGAGGCCAGCTTTGACAGCATGATAGAGAAACGAACTGTGCATGGCTTCACGCACAAGATCGTTTCCGCGGAAGCTGAAACTGATGTTGCTGACGCCACCGCTGGTTTTTGCATTGGGGCACTCTTGCTTGATGCGTCGAACTGCATTGATGAAGTCGACGGCATAGTTGTCATGTTCTTCAATGCCGGTGGCTACCGTCAGAATGTTGGGGTCAAAAATGATATCTTCGGGTGGGAAGTTAACTTCATTAACCAACAAGTCATAAGCACGTTTGCAAATGCGTACTTTGCTGTCTTCGTCCGCTGCCTGACCTTTCTCATCAAACGCCATGACGACCGCTGCGGCGCCGTATTGTCTTACCAGTCGGGCACGCTCTAGAAAAGTTTCTTCACCATCTTTTAACGAGATGGAATTCACGATTGCTTTGCCTTGGGTGTTTTGTAGACCTGCCAAGATCACCTCCCATTTGCTGCTGTCGATCATGACAGGAACCGCGGCAACGATATCGTCACCTGATATCAGTCGCAGGAATCGCGTCATCGCCTCGGCGCCGTCCAGTAGTGCATCATCGAAGTTGATATCGATGATTGTAGCGCCGTTCTGAACCTGTTCGCGGGCGACCTCGACTGCCTCCTCGTAGAGTTCTTCACGAATCAAACGTGCGAATTTACGACTTCCGGTTACATTGGTTCGTTCACCCACCATGGTGAATGGAATCTCGGGCCGCATCACCATCGGCAATTGTCCAGACAAACGTGTCCAGACTGGACCTACGGTATCTTGCTTTGGTCGGAGACCACGGACACGTTCTTCTATTGCTCGAATGTGGTCAGGCGTTGTTCCACAACAACCGCCAAGAATATTGATCCATCCGTTGTCGGCATATTCACCAACAATATTTGCCATTGCAGTTGGCCCGAGGTCGAATTCACCCATGTCGTTGGGCAGTCCGGCATTAGGGTGGCAACTGATCGGGATGGCAGTTGATTGGGACATCTCCTCGATGTGCGATCGCATCACGTCGGGACCCAGGGCGCAGTTCATACCGATTGACAACATTGGGAAGTGCGAAAGGGCTGTTACAAACGCTTCCACACTTTGTCCACTCACGAAGGTTCTACCGCCTTGATCAAATGTGCCACTGACCATCACCGGAATGCGTTTACCACCGGCATCAAAGAAATCTTGAATAGCGAAGAGGCATGCTTTCAGGTTCAGCGTGTCGATAGCAGTCTCGGGCAGCAGAATGTCGACGCCCGCGTTCACTAACGAATCAATCTGCATGCGATAGCTGTCTCGCATTTCGTCAAAGGTGGTATCACGGTGAGCGGGGTCATCAACATTGGTGCTGATCGCCGTTTGTTTGGTTGTCGGTCCGATTGAGCCAGCGACGAAGCGAGGTTTGTCTGGCGTACGTTCAGTCCACTCATCAGCAGCTTTTCTGGCACACGTGACGGCTGCAAGGTTGATCTCATCAACCAACTCGACGGGCAGATCAAACTCCAGCATCCCGACCGGTGACGCACCAAAGGAATTTGTCTCGACAATGTCGCTACCTGATTCGTAGTAAGCGTGATGGATGCCTGTAATCTTCTCCGGGTGAGTCAGACAAAGAATGTCCGAGAAGTTTTTCAGGTCTTTGTGGTGCTCAGCAAATCTTTCTCCGCGGACCGCAGCCTCATCCAGTTTAAGACGCTGGATCATGGTACCCATGGCACCATCCAAAAGCAGGATTCGCTCGCGAATCAGGTTGGAAATGAGAGAAAATTTGGTATCGGCTTGAAGCATTCTAGGGCCAGTTTTACACAAAAGTATCGAAGGATTCACACATAGTTTCGTTACCGACGTCCTGATTCACAACCCGAACTGAGCGAGATTCGGATTCAATCTTGCCCCAGCGTCTCAGTTTGGCTATTCCGCAATGCAGAAAGATCGCACAAGTGCTTTACGATTATCGAGAAGCGTGGTGAATTCGGGTTTACCCGTCTTGCCACATCTCAACTTCCGCCATCCAGAACTCGACCATCCAGGAAGATCGCATGACCGTCTCGCCACAATGGCCAGATGAGGGGAAAACATCGCAATTCCCCGAAGTAAATCCCGACTTAGCCGAGCCGGTCGGTCCTCCTGACGCCTTGCCGCCCACCCTTTTTCAGCTGCCAAATTTGCGTGTTGAACGCCGCACAGATCCGGTAGTAACCGAGGATTCGGAAGCTAAATCAACCCCAGCGACACCAGATTTCACGAACCAGGTGGCCGAAATGCCTTTTGGAAACGTGGGAACTGCCGAAGTGCCGGTAGAGCTGAATCCGACCGCAGAGAACGCGAGGCTTGTGGAACTGAGACACCGAGGTGACGACGCGATACGTGTTCCGACGCCGCCTGTGGTCGTAGATGGCACTGAAACGTATGCCAGTCAGCGTTCCGATGGTGTCAATCGCGAATCAATTTCTAGGTACGGTGCGAATAACCTCGTTTCAGATAGTGGGGAATCGATACCGCTCGCCCCCTTGGACAGGCCAGCAGCAAGATCCTGGATGGACTCCATCGGCTCGCATGGAATTGTGGTGGCACTTCTTCTGATTGTTGTTGCTGCTGCGCTGTATACCGGACGTGCCGGCAAAGATAGCTCGGTTGATTCATCGTTGGCAGATGGCCGTGATTGGCTTGAATATGATACAGGCGAGGAAATCAGTCTGCCAAACGCTGCGGTTGTAGATGGTTCCGCCATTGACACGATTTCAAATTCCGAAAGTGCTTTAGCTCAAGCCACGACACTCGGCAGTGACGGCAGAAGCTGTCTCTTATACACATCTCCGAGCCCACGAGACCGAGGCTGATCTC
>CAJXTM010000023.1 GCA_913061385.1 uncultured Rhodopirellula sp.
AACCAGTAGTCTGTGATTCGTATTTGTAAACATCGACCCCACCTGTATTCAGGTGGGGTTTTTTTCGCGCGAATAGAAACAAACCCCCTGCCACAAACCCAGAAGATTGGATCGATCTGCGGAACCTGGTTTTCGTTCCTTGGTTGATAATTGCGAAAAAGATACCGTGCTGGCAAACGCCCCCGATGAACATCACTCAAAGCGTCGCGTCAACGCGATCTGACCCGGCATCGAATCGAGTAAACGGGTGCGATGGCGGGGCTCCGATTAGCAGCCCACAAACGCTACCAATCTTATTTTGTGGTAAGTCGATCGAACCGCAGCTACTAGCGAAGATTTTTCAGAAACTCATCTGTCGCTTGCTGATCGACCCGAATGTGGTGATCTCGTAATGGCGGAAAGATGTTACCGTCGCGCGTTTCAACCTGCAGGTTTTTTGTTGCACGCATCGGCATGTGACAATCAATGCAATTATCGGCTAGGCGTGATCCCAATTCATCATGCATGCCACAATTCTCTTGCTGGTGGCATTCAAGGCAACGCTTTGAGAACAGACCAACCTGACCCCGCTCATTTCGATGTGGATTATGACACTCAACACAGCCCATCTCTGACTTTTGAAAGCAAGTACTTAGAGCGAGACGTCCGACTTGATTTGCCGTATGAACACTGTTTGAGACATCTGCCTGATGTTCGATGGGATCATAGTGATCCCCCAACTTATCACCGGGGCGAAATTGGAATACCTGTTCGCCCTTAGGCAGTTTGTTAGTCGTGTGGCACTGGCCGCAGACATCCATCTGAGCTTGACGAGATAGCTTACTCGGCACCTCCATGTATTTCGACTGCTTCGTATCTGGATGTGCGTGATGGTAATCAACGTGCTGTTTCCCAGGACCATGACACCGCTCACAAGAGATCCCGAGGATCATCGATTTTGGCGTGTAGTGATTAGCGGACTTTCGGTAATCCACATAAGTGACATGGCAATCCAGACATCCCGACCGTATCGGACGTGCAAAAACCGCATCCCCATCAATGAAACCAGGGCTGTTAATCCAAGTATCACTTTCAGTCAGATGAGTGCAGTTCATCTGAAACAACTGGTCGCCATGCCAGTACAAATACGACTCTGCCATTTTCGATGACCCAACCACGATATTGAACGGCACTTCGAATCCCCAGTCAAAGAAGTTGACACTCTGGAATAGCTCGTCCCCCCTTTTTTTCATCGTAAAGAAAACTTCTGGAGTACTGGTGTTCATCCGATTCCCCCCCTCTTCAAAAGAACCCGAAACTTCCTCCGGCAGGGCTAATCGACTGGTGCGATGATGCGCGGTGTGGATGAATGACTCATGTTTTTCTGCGTGGCACTCTCGGCAGGCATCGGCTCCCAAAAACCCTGGGTTCGGATTGAGTGGTTCAGTGTCGGGAGGTGGTAGCGGCAAACTTCCTGGTTCGAATGGGATCTGAACCCCAGCAGTGCTATCTGGTTTGCCGATGAACCAGAAATTCTCCTCCCGATCGATCGAAGACATGAGGTAATCTGGAAGTCGCTGACCGCGTCCCTGCTTGGCAAGCAAAGCTAGATCAGTTTTTGCCCGCCGATCGGCTTCCCGAGCTGCCGCTTTGCGTCTTGCCTCTTTCTGAAGCAAGTTCACCATCTCGTCGGGATTTTGGCCCTCTCCTACCGGAAACAGCAAGAACCAGCAGCCGGCCACGGCAACCAGTCCAATAAGGCCAAGGATGAGGTTACGCTGCATTGGTACAATTTTCATGAAGAATTGACAGAGAGACAATTTCGGCACTGCTCCAGCTTACCGTTGATTTGGGCTTCGCGGGACTGTTTTTTTCAGCATAGATGAACTGCATCAGGGGCGGGTTACGTAACACACTCCCTAACGGTTCTTTCAGCCTAGGTTAGAATGCGTCTGCACACCGCTGCCCACTACCACCTGTTTCCGCTGTAAGGAGCCCGATGAACATAACGATCCTCATTCTGGCGGGCATTGCGGGGAGCATTGTTGGTTACTTGGTCTTTCGGCTTTCGCAGAACCGGGGATTTGCACTCATCATCCCGTTGCTGATTATCGCGGCAGTCGCCGTGCTGGTGCCTCCGCCCGAAAAGCAAAATGAGGCAACCGTTGCGTCGGGAAACTCGAACAGTGGGGCACCCGAGAACAAAGCGGAGCAAGTTAGCGGCGACCAAGGTGCCGCGGGGCAAGCAGAATCATCAAGAGCCGTTGGCAGTCATTCAGCGGTCGATGATGCCGTGACCAATCTCCTGACTTTAGCGAGTTTCGACCAGTCACGCCCAATTGAAATCCCAAACAACGGCTATTCAGGATCCGATTCCTGTTTGGAATGTCACCAAGATAACCACGCGACTTGGGCAAATTCATACCACAGCACGATGACACAGTTGGCAACGCCTGATGTCGTCATGGGAAACTTGGAAAGCGTCCGATTGTCATTTGCTGGACAAGACTACGAGATCCACCGCGAAGGCGATGTTTTCTACGCGGATCTACCGGATGAGAAATCGCCCGACGACAGGAGCAAACGCAAAGTCGTCCCACTCGTAATGACGACCGGCTCACACCACATGCAGGTTTATTGGTGGGCCACCGGCGACCAACGAACCACTGCCATCCTGCCGTTTGCTTGGGTCGCTGAAACGCAGGAATGGATCCCCCGAAATGCATCTTTCCTGCAGCCGAACATGCCCGTCAGTCAGGAAATTGGTCGTTGGGGACAAACCTGCAGCATGTGCCATTCAACACACCGACGAGTCAGATCCATCGATGAAAAGACGTGGGACACCCAAGTCACAGAATTCGGGATCTCGTGCGAGTCCTGCCATGGCCCCGGCCAAGCTCACATCGCCTACCACCGCAAACTCTCAAACGAACCCCAGACTGGGTCCGTGGATGCCGAGACAGACCCGATTGCGAACCCCGAGTCGATGGACAAGGAGAAATCGGCAATGGTATGTGGTCAATGTCATTCGGTGGTAGAAATCATGGCGGGTGACAAAGGGTACGCACACCTTAATGAACATGGGCATGATTTCCGGCCTGGCGCAGACCTGACGGAGACTCACAGAGTCGTGCGGCTCCATGACCACGACGAAGCCCGGGAGATCATGAATCCCGAAGATCCTGAAGCGGCAAGATTCAACACCACCTTTTACAAAGATGGCATGGTGCGGGTTGCGGGTCGGGAATACAACGGGCTCACAGATTCAGCTTGCTACAAGAAAGGTGAAATGACTTGTATTTCCTGCCATCAATTACATCAATCTTCGCTCGATGATCGACCCGTGAAAGAATGGGCCAACGACCAACTCAAGACGGAGGCGTTGAACGACCAAGCCTGTTTGAATTGCCATTCCTCTGATGAGTACAACGAAAACCACACACACCACAGCGTGGGATCCTCAGGCTCAAGTTGTTATAACTGCCACATGCCTCACACCACCTACGGGTTACTCAAGGCGATAAGAAGTCACACAATCACAAGTCCAGATATTGGGAAAGACCTGGCAGCGGGCCGGCCAAATGCGTGCAACCTCTGTCACCTGGACCAGACCATGAAATGGTCGGCCGACAAGCTTCAGGAGTGGTATGACATCGCCCCCCCTGAACTGTCCAAAGATGAAAAGGAAGTCGCGGCCTCCCTGTTGTGGATTCTCAAAGGTGACGCGTCCCAGCGAGCCTTGGTTGCATGGAGCATGGGTTGGCCTGTTGCACAGGCGATCTCCGGGACCAATTGGCAAATGCCCTTCGTGGCTCAACTGCTCGACGATCCCTACCTGGCGATCAGGTACATTGCACGAAGGTCACTCCGTAGCTTGGAGGGACTCGCCGATCTGACAGTGAACATGTACGGTCCGCTGGAACCGCGTCAACGAGCCATCGCTGCGATTGCACAGTACTGGTATGAGAATCAGGAAAGTGGTGTTGAAAAACGACAAGAGTTGCTGTTTCTCAATGGCGAACTCGACTACGAACGTGTACAGCGGCTGATCCGCGAGTGTGACAAGTCACCTGTCTTCCTTGACGAATGATCTGCTCGCAGAAGCGTAAAAGACGCTGCATTAACGCTCGGTAATCGTCTGCTGACCTTCCACCAGGAGGTAGCGTTGATTGATTGCGACGCTCTCGAAAACTTGTGGCTCCGATGCGGGCCAATGCACCGTCAGTTTATCAATCGCGGTCTGACTCCCTAGGCCAAGATGGATCAACGGTTCATTCGTGCACATGTAACCATCGCCTGCGATTTGCCAACCCACCCAGCGTTGGCCGCCAGTTTCGACTTCGATTCTGGCACCAATTGCATCGCGTTCCGAAACCGCGCCAACCAATTCAATCTGCAACCAGTTCCCGGAATCACTTTCGTTTTGCAGTAACGACAATGGCTGATCGAGATGATTGGCAAGCAAGTCCATTTTCCCATCCCGATTCCAGTCCAACTTTGCGAGCGTTCTACCCAATTGGGGTCGCTGCCAATAGTCAGACAAAGTATCGGAGGGTTGCATCGAAAATCCAGCCCGACCACCCCGGAGCAGCTGAGGCTGCATTCGAAAGGGGATGTCTGCATAGCTCGCATCATAGATATGCCCGTTGAGAACAACGATGTCTGCCCAACCATCGTTGTCATAGTCCGCAGCTTGCGTTCCAAAACCGAGCATGTTTTTTGATTTCTCGACCAAACCAAACCGCAAGGCTTCATCCGTAAAAAAGCCCGCTTCGTTTTGCAGAAACAGATTCATCGGTTCGTTGTGAAAATTTGTCACAGCCAAATCAATGCACCCATTACGATCAAAATCGCTGGCCGCAATTCCCATGCAAGCCTGGGTGATCCCAGAGACACCAATGCTACACCCTGAGACTCCAGCAGATTCCAACAACTTCCAGCCCGCTCCACCAGAGGACTCCACTGGAAAACTCTTCCAAAAGTGATTGAGGTCACCATCGTTGGAAACAAAGATTTCATTTCCTACGAACCGACCAAATGTGGTCACGATCAAGCCAAAACCATAATTCGGGCTAGCCTCCATGCTACCGCTGCCAGCCTTTGCGACAGCGAATTTCCCATTTCCACGATTTTCAAAGATGCGATCTGAAGCAGCTCGAAAACGTTGCGGCGTGCAGTCCAACCGTTTGCCTTGACACTTCCGTTCAAAAATCAGGGGATCATTCAAGTAGTTCACCTCAATCACATCTGGCAAATGATCACCGTTCATATCGGCTAAACCAATACTGGAAGTCCAACGTCCATCAGGTGACAGAATTACTGTCTTGTCTTCACGAAAAGTACCATCACCCTGATTTACATAGACTGAATTCTGACCAATGTTTGCAACGATCAGATCGGGGAAGCCATCCTGATTGATGTCGCCTGCACAAACACCCTGTCCGTAACGTCGATCCGCTACGTCAGCGACTTGCTCAACGGACTGAAACTCTGCATCAGGCAATTGCCTGAAAAACTGATTGGGTTCAGAGCTACCGGCGACCTGAGGACTCCCACCTGTTTGCACTACATACAAGTCACAGCGACCATCAAGATCGTAGTCCAGTACCGCAAGTCCACCACCGTTCGCTTGGTACAGATAAAAATCAACCTCATCGGTGGGATACTCACTGATGAACTCAACATCAATCCCAAGCTTGGGAGCAATGTCGCGAAACGCAACTTGACGCTGAGGCTGATTTCCGGAAAGTGTTGACGATGCTACCGGCCCCATTCCCTCCAACGTGGGTAACGGATTCTTCGCAAGATCGATACCCACAAGGTGCTTAACACGTGATTGAAGCACCCCATCACTGGTTACATTTTTTTCCCACAAAGCAATCTGGTCGAGACGCTCTTTGAGTTGTGGACTTGAGCGGGGATCGGATCCTCGCATCTGAAAGGCATATTGATACCACCCCAATGATTCCCATGGTCGAACCATATTCTGTAGCTGCTCGCCAATCCACATGACTTGAGTTTCATCAGCCACCGCAGCGATCCGAAACAACTGATCTAAAACGGCGAGATTCTTGCGTACCGTTACAGCACGATCACCATCACCGGTTCTTTCCAACGCGGCGGCTAAGGATCGCAAAGAAGTTCGATCAGTCGAATCGAGCTTTACCGCTTGTGCAAAAGCTCGAATCGCTTCCTTGTCCCGACCTGACCGAACCAGTCGGATTCCAATCGCAGCCCAATACTCCGGATAATTTTCCGTCCCAGGCACCACAGCTTTTAGCCACTTCTCAAAGGCAACGTCATTAGCAGTCTCAGCAAGCAAACGCCCCCGAAATGCATCCAAAGCCGGATTCGAAATCTTGGTCGCCAGACGATTCACTTTCTCAAGTGCCGACTTAGCATCTGAATCGGCAACAAACAGATATCGGGCCTTTCCCAATTCCAATAGGGTATCGGTCGGATCTCCCACCACCTCGTCCAATGCCACCAACATGAACGGACTGTTAAGCTCAATAAGACTCAACAGTTCGCGGGGTTGTGCAGCATTGAGTCGAATGAGATTTAAGATGAATTGACGAGACTCAAATCGACGCCCCTCGGCGTTTAGCAATTGAGCCATCGTACGATGAGCCCGAGGATCACTCGGTGCAACACGAATGGCTTCTCGCAAATTTTTCTCGGCCGCCTCCAGATCACTTGCTCGCAAGTGCCAATCAAAAGCGGTCAGCCAATCGCCTATCCCCTGATCACCATTCAGTTTCCCAAGCTCGCTCGCAATGCCGGCCGCGTCGGCAAAATCTCCACGGGACGCATGCACCGCTGCAATGGTCTGTAACGCATCCCTGTCTGTCGGTGACCCCAGCAATGTCCGCTGAGCCAAATCAAAAGCCTGATCAGACCTGCCCTGCTGCAAAAGCATCCAAGCCTGTTGTCCTGATGAGATTTCAGGAGCACCCCCCTGAACTGCTTTATCTCCACCCTCGATGCCCTGCCGATCCCCTGCCGGTTTCGTTGGAATAATCTGCGGATCCTTCGTAGTATCGCACCCCACCAACGACAGGCTCCCGAGCGATAGCAACAGCAGCCAGCAGTAACATGCCCCTCTCCCAAACACACCACCTTTCCGATGGCTGGGTGAGAGTGTTGTGCTGGAATTCATAGTGAACCTTAATTGTATGGTAAGCCTGTTCAGTCGCACCGTTGCCAACGCAAAATCGTGAGTTACGACACGCGAACGGACATCGTTTCCAATCAGCGGACCGCACGTGCAAGCGAACGCCACCCAAGAGCAACCGCTACTTTACGCCCTGAAACGCAACACGCCTCACGGGCTTATGTCGGGGCCCCCTCCAAATGGAAACGATTGCCGGACTCAGTCGCACTTCTCAGGGGACTCAGTCGCACAATCAAGGTGCATTCTAACATTCTGGCACAAACTGCGGCGATACTATCCAGAACGCCTTCTGCGGCGATACTATGCAGAACACCTTCTGCGGCGAAGCGAAGACTGAGAGAAAGCCAATGATGAACCGCAACAGCTTCGGTTACTGCCAGCAAAGATCCTGTTGGGATCTGAACCTAGCCGATTCTTTTAGCACCCAGGTAAGACAGCGACCATGAATGCCGCCAGTCTTCAATCGTGCCAAGATGATCGTTTTTTCTGAGGGGAATGTGGAATCTCATCGGATCCAAACAATCGTCACGCCCATGCGGTGCTGCTCTTAGCGAAGCCCCGCTGCAATTCGCTTGAGTGTGTTAAAGCCGGATGCCCAAAACTTGCTAATTTCTCAGCATGACGGGGAGCAAACCAGTGGTAACCAGATCACGAGGTGTTGGGATGGCAGTCCCTCGATAGTGTCTTCGCCGAATCGTGTTACCATAAAAATGGAAGGGACGGTAAGGTCTTCTGACAATTGGTGTTTTCTCCAACTGCTGGCGGTAATCCCCGGTTGCGACGATCACGGGTGACCAACCTGGTTCAGCTGCTTTCACACCTGAAAAAGTCATACAGGTCGTAAGCAAGGCACATCCGATTAAAAGCAGATTCTTCATGATGTCGATATTTCCTTTCTGCAAGTCACTGATATAAAACAAACTGGTTCTGCGAGGGCGAGCAAAATTGCAATCCACGCTGATTGGCCTGACAACAGCCCCACTGTCGAAAGCAGCGTCCATGAAAAAACCGAAACAAGCATTCAGTGGACTTGGCGTTCTGTTGTTGGTACTGGCGGGCTACGCCCTGTTACCGCCTTCGTTGCAGCAACTGGCTCAGCCAATTCGAGATGCGGCCATCTCCTCCCAAAGTAGTTCGGAACGCCAAAGGCTCAACGGATGGGATGGAAAACCAGAGCAACTTGGTACCGATTCCAATGTGCAGGGAGCCGCACAATCCGACCAGATAGATTCGACTGTTAGAAACCCTACAAACGTGGTCCGAGAAAACCCAACATCCAGCCAGACTTCCGAAAACATTGGGCAAGCCAAAGCCTCGAAAATTGACGAATCACGTCAGCAAATGGGCACATCCCAAGAATCGCGAAAAGCTGCCGCTGAGAAGCAGTCCGCCACTGGGCAGCCCCGGGGACCGCCCAGTGTGCAAAACGATCGGGCTCAAAAGTCAAATGCCAGTCCGCAAAAGCATGGACAAGCTGAAACCCTGCTTCACGGTTTACTGCAGGAATTTTCAAAGGACCAATACCTGTCCCCCGCGGGTTTGATCTACGGACCGGGAAGTGCAGAAGGCCATCGCCTAGATCATCTACGCCGCCACATCACCGATCAACCCACACGTCCCGGCAAGCACGGTGTGTTTGATGGAAATATGCAGGGAGCGTTGCAAACCATCGATGATGCGTACAAACGCGCGATGAAAGGTCAACGAACAACAACGACGATTGATCGCAACCGTACCATCTACACGGTTGATCTCGGGAAACGCATCGGATTCGTTGGCGGACAGGATGGCGACCGTCGCCGAAATCCAATGGCCAGACGGGTACAGATAGTACTGGAGGGCAAACGCATAATCACTGCCTATCCCATGTGATTTTCGGAGGAATAAAATTAGCACATCGGCATTTGCTGGTTAGATAATGAATCGGTGAAATGCAGTTTCCGATTACTGAATTCAATTGTCGAAATCATTCGCAACATTCCCCCAACACACCCCTTTCGGGGATCACCGTTTTTTAGCCCCGGATGGGCATTTGAAAATCATACACAGGGCGGCTAATCCGTTCGCATGATATTTGTGTCCATCAACAATGCAATCTCTGATCCCGAAAATTCAACAGCGCAAGGCATTAGGCAGTTCCCACCGTCATGCGATTAAACAGATGGATAAGAACACAAGCCCAATTACATTGCGAACGCGAGTAGAAGGTGACTACATGCTGCATCCGCATGACCCCTCACTAATCGACACGACCGATGTTCCGTAAATCACAAGACCGATGGCCCTCATTTTCTCAGTTGGTTGATAATTCCATCGGTGATTGCATGTATCATTTGTGTGGATGCTACTGCAATTGGCTGGGTCGATCATGATGCGAATCCCGCTCACGCTGGCGGCCTTGATGTTAGACGAAAGAGACCGAATCAAATGTCAGGCAAAAAAAATAGGCCAGTGGAGCACACTCGCAGGAAATACAAATAAGTGATCAACTCTGGTCGACACCACTGATTCGTAGAAAGACAACAAAACCCGATCGATGCATTTTGCTGGCCGTCCATCATGCTGGCGTTTATCCAACACCATCCGAACATCTTTCCCCCAACATGAGCCCCCAACATTCAATCGACTTTTGCCCCGTTTGCGGTGGCGGACTTTGCGGAATTCGAATCTGCGGTACACAACTTGGCGATGCATCGAAACAAGATTTCGGTACCAACTCTCAATCACCTCATGGACTTGTCATTTGCGATGAGTGCGATGCCATCTGGTTGGAACCCGATCTGACCACTGCCCATCAATACCCGGACGTAGAGAACGCAAAATGTCCAGTCTGCGATGATGGGTTGTGGGGCCCAAACAGTCGCTGGGCCGACCGCAACGACCTCGCCCGTCTGGAGTGGGAACTGGCCATCAATCCCGCGTTGGACATCACAGAGGGATAGCTTCTTGTGGGGCAGATTCTCAGGAAACCCGACAAACAGATCCAATCTCCGGATGATCTGATCATTCAACAGAAAAGAAAATCAGTGATGTAAAAAATGCGACAGTGATGTGAAAAACGTGGCAGTGATTGCGAGGAATCTGCAAAATCCGAACTCCAACGCAACGTTAGCGATAAACATCAACCGCCCGCACTGTCGTCACATTTCCCTTGTAAATCACTTCATCGCCGGGTTTCAGATGCCTCAGTTTATCCCAACCTCCATCCATCGGCCACAAATCACGAGGCTCACCAGGACGCGCAACCACGAACCGCCGTGTGCTCAAACAAATCAACACCGCCTCACAATCTTCGACTGTGACGTCCTCGACACTCGGTGGTGAAAGCGTTTTACTGTCCATCACTCAGGATGATTCACATACCTTTGACAAGTCTGGTCAATCGACACCCCAACGCATGCCGTGCTCACTCGAATCCAAATTCCATCATCAGTCGACACCACGCCTATCCCCGCCGAAATGGCCACCAGGATTAAGTCCGCGCTTGGCGAAATCGAAACATTCCAGGACCGCTGGGATTGCCCCCAAATCGAGCAATTCGTTGCCGCCGACTATCCTCTAGTCTACCAATGCCTGAACTGGACCCTGAAGTCCCAACCTCTGTTGGGACAGCGTTTTCTTGAATGGGGAAGTGGCTTCTCCATCGTCAGCGCGATTGCTGCCGAAATCGGCCTGAATGCCTTTGGCATCGAAGCAGAACCTGATTTGCTAGCAATGGGTCGCAAAACAATCCAGACATGGAATGTTAGCGTGGAATTAGTCGAAGGCAACTTTTTGCCACCCGGAGCGGCTGAACTTTCGGACGATCCAATGCTTCCAAGCCTGAGCCATGACGTGGCTGACGCATACGAAAAGATCGGCTTGGATCTGGATGACTTTGCGTTGGTGTACGCATATCCGTGGCCTGGCGAAGACGATTTTCATGAATTCGTCTTTGATCGTTACGCAGCGTCAGGTGCCTTATTGATGCTGTTCTGCGGACCGAACGATGTTCGACTGTGGCGCAAGACAAGCTGACATTTTAGTGATCCTGCACCCATCGGCCTCAGGCGTCTACTTCGAAGATAGCTTCAATTTCAACTGCAATCGTTCCAGGCAGTGCATTGGTTCCAAGAGCGCTACGAGCAGCGACCCCGACATCTTCACCGAAGACGTCCCGAAAAAGCTCACTGCATCCATTGATGACTGCGGGCTGTTGATCGAAGGAGTCCGTGCAACGGACCAAGCCCAACAATTTCACGAGGCGTTTGACCTTATCGAGACTTCCCAAGTGCCCCTGCAGGGTCGATAGCATTCCCATTCCAGTGACGCGTGCAGCTTCGTAGCCCGACTCGACGTCCATATCCAGCCCAAGTCGACCCGTGATCAATTTGCCAGTAGAAAGCAATGGTCCATGACCAGACAGATAAGCCATGCCCCCGGACACAACGATCGGCTTATAAACCCCCATCGGCTTGGGTGCGGTTGGAAGCTCGATACCCAATTCTTGCAGTCTTGCCTCAGCGCTCATGGTAATTCTCCGGAGGGCAGGTTCGCGATCGAGCAATGGACAAAACCGTCTCGATCAAGTGTTGTTATTAAGCAGGCAGGTTGAAAAGATCGTATTCCGAGCAACTCTGAGCAAGGGGAGGTACCCTAGAAATGGGATGATTCCATGCGATTCTTCCTAGCACAGGTTCTTTCACAAACTCAGCTACATCTTGGATTGGACTGAATACCAATCCTGAATCAATATGGCAACTGCTTCGAGTGCATCAACCAGTCGTGGCCCTGGTCGATTAAAGAAAGCAGAGCCATCAAACGGATAAACACGTTTTTTACGAACCGCATTCAACTCCTGCCATGAATCACCAGCGGTTAGCTGGCCGGATGTAAACGCGGCCAGTTCCCTCCTGGTGCGTTCTTCATCCATCCCACAGCATGCCACCAGCAGGATATCGGGATTCGCCTCTGCAAGTTCATCCAGTTCCAAAACCCGCGATGGCTGTCCCGCCTGACCGATCGGATCGACTGCACCAGCCCAATCAATCAACTGAGGTGTCCAGTGCCCCGAACAGTACAGCGGGTCCAGCCATTCCAGCAGGGTGACCTTGGGTCGCGACATTGGATCTCTGGAACATCGATTGCCAACAGCATCACGAACATGGGCGATCCGTGAGTCCAGTGATTCCATTGCCAGTGCACCGACCTCTGTTTGCCCCGTTGCTTTCCATATTGCACGAGCATCACCCAACACATCGGTCAGTGTTCGAGCCGGCAAGTCCAGAATCGCACAACCATTTTCGAGCCCTCCAACACTCTTGAGCACATCACGTTCACTGACAGCACAAACATTGCATAATGTTTGTGTCAGAATCAGATCAGGCTTCAATGAGCGAAGCATGCTCTCGTCGAGCTGATAAAGAGATGTCTTTGTATCGCTAAAAGCCTTCACGGCTTCATCGATATCACGACTGGATTGCGTGGAATCGACTTTCGACATGGTGACTTTGGGCCTTGAACAAACCACGTCAGGAAAATCACACTCATGTGAGACGCCAACCAGACGATCAGCAAGACCAAGCTGACAAACCCATTCGGTGGCTCCGGGCAGCAGCGAAACGATCCGCTGCGCGTTTGATCTGGCATTCATTTTTTGGTTCCGTAAACCTGCTCAGGGTCCACCCTGTCTCTTATACACATCTGACGCTGCCGACGACTCCTTACGTGTAGA
>CAJXTM010000024.1 GCA_913061385.1 uncultured Rhodopirellula sp.
CGAGATCAGCCTCGGTCTCGTGGGCTCGGAGATGTGTATAAGAGACAGGGCCTACCCATTCCGCTGATTCTGGAGTGATTTCTAGTTTCCAGACTCGTCCACGTCCATGCAGTTGATAGGATCCGAAAACCCAGTCCGTCAAATAGAAAACTGTAGGTGTCACTTGTGTGATGCATGTTGGTCTAAAGTGGTTTCCACCACGAACCAGTGGCACCTGGCGAGTTTTGAAACTGGCTCCGTCGCTCTGCAATGGGTAAAAGTCAATGCGGTGATCTGTCCACGACGGAACGATCAGCCCGTTTCCAAGCGGTGCGATGCCACAGGGCGCTTCAGCGATGCTGTGAAGCATCGGTAGTGTTCCACGAAGTTCCCCATCCCAGCAAACGAAGGGATGGAATGCAGCATTTCCATAGTGCCGCTGATAGCCATAGTTTCCGCCCTCTACCACATGAATCAGTCGGCATGGGGGTCTCGCTCCCGGATCATTCTCAGCGGCGAAGATGGTACCGTCTTGTCGGACACAGACACCAAAAGGATTCCAGAAACCTTTTGCAATTCGTGTCAACGATTTGCCCTGCGGATTGCAACGGAAAATTCCTCCTTCACCCGTACCAACGATCGTTTTTTTGTCTGATCCTGTAAGCGTCCACGATTTCCAGAAATTCTCGCCGAGGGCAAACACCAAGTTGCCGTCGGGGTGCCAAGCCAATCCGCTCAAGCCGTTGTGGGGGTAATCAGCTTCTGTTTGCAACTCAGCCAGTACCTCGACCTCATCACCCACTCCATCACCGTTCGAATCTTTGACGCGCAGAATTCGATCACGTTCGGCCAGGTACACCCAACCACCGGACCCCAGTTCCAGGTCCATGGTTGCCGTCGTTTGATTGAAGAACACCGACCGTGTCCCGTCAGGTTTGAGGATCACGATTTCGTCGTGCTCAGGTCCGTCGTAATCTTCAGGGCGAAAATGTGTATGGCTACATACCAGCCAAATGTTTCCTTTGGAATCGACGTCCAGCCCAGTCGGTGTCACGACATCAGGGTGTTCCGCGACCAACGTCAGTTTGACCCCCTTTTTCGCAATCACAAGTTCAGGATTTAGATCACTTGGTGGATCAGCGCAGCATGTACAGGTTGCCAGCGGCAGCACGATCATCTGCAATGCAATTACAAGTAACCTCATTGAAACTCCAAACGGTCTGTTTGTATGTGAAACGAATATTCTGATGTTCAAGCGGATTGAGCTGCCGAATTCTAGCCCTTGATCTTGGCAATTGCTTCTTCCGCTACGGTAAAACACTGTTGAATGTCATCGATTGGATTTTGTGGATTCGCCTCGTATTCCAGCGAGATCGAACCGTCTGTGGGAAAGTTGACTGACTTCAATGTTGTAAACAATTCTGAGACATCCAAGAATCCACTGCCGATGACGACATTGCGGGATTTCTTTTCCTGTTTCTCCTCGTCTTTGATATGAAGTGCAAAGACTCGATCTCCAATGCGTTTGACGGCCTCTATGGGATCCTCACCGCTGCGAATGAAGTGACCAGTATCAACGCACGCTCCAATGCGAGGGTCATGGTCTTTGATGGCCGTTACTACCTCGTCGATCTTGTCATAAGAAGAACCCGGACCATGATTGTGAATGCAGATTCGAATATCAAATTCGGCGACAAGTTTATCAAGGCTCTCGAAGGCATTGGGTTGTGGGTTGGCGGTGATGTTTTTCAGGCCAGCTCGTTTCGCAAATTCAAATACTGTTCGATTCGATTCATGATCATCGGTGAAGCGATTCACACCGTGCGAGCTCATCTTGATGTTCGCGCGGTCAAGTTTCTTGCGGAGTTCTGCCAGCTGTTGAGTCGTTGAGTCCAGCGGCACATGCTTTCGATAGAATTCGAGGAAGTGCAATCCAAGTCCCCGCATGTGACGGATTGCCTCGTCGACATTGAAACTGCGAAGGGAGTAACTTTGAATCCCGACAGGCCAGCCGCCAAATCGATCATTCAGAGGTTCTGCGAGCGAAGTTTGATTTCCTGATACACCGGCTACTGCGGCAGACGAACCGGCAATGAATTGACGGCGGGAAAATTGCAAACTGGTCGGCGTGGGCATAGCAGAGAGCCTTGCAGCTGAGGCGGGGACTTTTGAGACAGACGGTGAATCCTGGCCGGGGGGATTGACTTTGGATTCGGGGTGGAATTGGTGCTCAGTGTCAGTTTTGTGTCGGAGCCAGTGGCGATGACACAAAAGTCTCTCGATCCCTGAATTGTAGTCGATGATGTCCCCTCCATTTTGAATAGGTGAAAGAACGTCGAATTATGTGTAGAATCACACTGAACGTATGCCCCTTCTCTTTTGCTGATACATCCATCATGACACGATTTGCTATTGCTTTAGTGCTGTTCTTTGTTGCGTTTGCGTTTCCCGCCAACAGCTTTTGTCAGGCAGCTGACGAGGGTGAGTGGATTCAGCTTTTCAATGGGAAAGACCTTGATGGCTGGATACCAAAAATTCGCTATCACGAATTGAGTGATAATTACGGTGATACATTTCGGGTGGAGGATGGACTGCTCAAAGTTGGCTACGAAAACTATGATGGGTTCGGCGAAAAGTTTGGACATCTGTTTTACAAAGACAGTTTCTCGAACTACCGAATGCGGGTGGAGTATCGATTCGTAGGTGATCAGTGTAAGGATGGGCCCGGTTGGGCTTTGCGTAACAGTGGTGTCATGGTTCATGGTGAGAAGCCCGAGGAGATGGCAAAAGATCAGGACTTTCCTGTCTCGATTGAAGTGCAATTGTTGGGTGGAGATGGCAAAAGTAATCGCACAACATCCAACCTTTGTACGCCGGGTACAAACGTCGAAATGAAAGGAAAACTGTTCAAACCACACTGCACAAAATCCACATCGAAGACGTATCACGGGCCACAGTGGGTGACTGCAGAAATCGAAGTCCGAGGGAATCAGGTCATCAAGCATGTGCTTGATGGCGCAGTCGTGCTTGAGTACACAAAACCACAATTGGATGACCGTGATGCGCACGCAAAGGAATTGGCTGGAAAAGCTGGCACGAAGATGCTCAGTGGAGGCACGATTTCGCTTCAGTCAGAAAGTCATCCTGTGCATTTTCGCAAGGTCGAACTGATGATCCTCGACGACAAGTGATCCTCGACGACAAGTGATCCTCGACGACAAGTGATCTCGATGCTTGGTGTGTCAGAATTCACGTTTCTGGGGTTGCGAGGCCAGTAAGGTTGAACGGATTTTGGTCTTACACACGTTTTGTAAATTAGGATCGTGTGAGGATGACCCCGTCGAATAGCCGGCTTTCAATTCAGATTTCATCATGCCGGGATCTTGGAAGTGTGAGACGCTGGCGGGGAAATTTGTTGGTGTGCACGTGTAGAATGGAAGTATCTTCCTGTTTCATTCTGTTTGAAGCGGGTTTTTTGTGTGCTTTCCACGTAACAGGGGCAATGGAACCATGTCGCACTCATTGATAAGTGTCAGCCCGATTGATGGAGAGGCTCTTTGGCAGGGAGACGCTGCTGATGAACTGGAAATTCGTCAGTGTATGGAACGTGCTGCGATAGCACTGGGTGCCTGGCGTTCCAAATCGGTTGATGAACGAATCGTGGTTGTGAGACGTTTCGGTGCTGAACTGACTGCCAGACGCACTGAAATATCGACTTTGATTAGCCGCGAAGTTGGTAAGTTGGCTTGGGATGCAGACGGAGAGGTTGCGGCAGCTATTGCCAAAGTCGAGATGTCGATTTTGGCCCGAGAGCAGCGAGTAAGCGATTTGCAAATCGAAACCAGTAGCGCATCTGCATCTCCGGTTCAACGCAAAGTGCGATATCAACCCCTTGGAGTAACCTTGGTTTTGGGGCCGTTCAATTTTCCACTGCATCTTCCGGGGGGCCAAATCATTCCTGCGTTACTTGCGGGTAATGCTGTTGTCTTCAAACCAAGTGAGCAGGCAATGGCGGTTGCTCAGTGGATGGTCGATGCATGGAATCGTGCTGGGCTGCCTCGTGATGTTCTGCAGTTGTTGCCTGGTGCAGCAGAAACGGCAAAGATGGCGATTGATGCGCCGGAAGTTTCCGCTGTCTTCCTGACCGGAGGACGTGACGCAGGGAACGCGATTCATCGACAGCTAGCTGGTCGACCGGAGGTTCTACTTGCTTTGGAATTGGGTGGTAACAATCCCATTGTGACTTTGGATTCTGTTGACCCGGAAGCTGCTGCAAGGATTGTTTCCTTTTCCGCCTTTATTTCAGCCGGGCAACGCTGCACGTGTGCACGTCGTGCTGTGTTTCTTTCGAATGCAGCGGCCAACAGGCAAATTGAAACATTGGTCAACAGGACGCGAGAGTTGCGGGTCGGGATGCCGTTTGGTTCGCCTGTCCCACACGTTGGGCCACTTGTATCAAAGGCAGCGGCATCAAATGTGATTCGAGTCTATGACCGTTTACTGAGTCTTGGTTGTAACCCGTTGTTACCACTCGAGACTGGCAAATCATCCAGTTCATTGCTTGCGCCAGCGATTGTGGATGCGACTGGTGTCCCATTGGATGCCGTTTGCGAAATGAACAAAATGGAGTGGTTTGGACCACTCTTGGTTGTTCAGAAGGTGAGTGACTTTGAGGCGGCAGTGGAGGCAGCTGCTGGGACTCCTTATGGTTTATCGGCAGCTCTTCTTGGGGGGACAGACAAGCTGTTTGAGCAGTTCGTCGATTCTGTTGGGGCTGGGGTCGTGAACTGGAACTCTCCCACCACCGGCGCTGCGGGTGCATTGCCTTTTGGTGGGTTGGGATCGAGTGGGAACCATCGTCCAGCTGGATATTTCGCGATCGACTTCTGTTGCGATCCTGTTGCTTCTCTGGAGCAGTCAACGCCAGGTGTAGCGGATCCGTGGGATGTTGCTAAATGAGTTTCATTGATGCACAGATTGACCGGATCGTTGGCCCGACCCATCATTTTGGTGGTCTGGGTGTTGGGAATGTTGCTTCACAAATACATGCGGGACAGGTTTCGAATCCACAAGCAGCAGCTTTGCAGGGACTCGACAAAATGCGTTTGGTTGCTGGGTTGGGTGTTCCTCAATTGATTTTGCCGCCGCAGCCCCGACCAGACTTTCATTTGTTGAATGCGTTTGGTTTCACTGGTACACCTGAGGAAATACTGAAATCGGTATTGAACGATGATCCCATGATCCTCTCCGCAGCAGCGAGTTGTTCGGCCATGTGGACAGCTAACGCCGCCACGGTCACACCATCTTGTGACAGAGTCGGAGGCTTGCCTGTCATGACGGTGGCAAATCTGAGTGCCAGCCTTCATCGCTCGATTGAGGCGGCACACACGCAGCGCGAGTTATGTACGTTATTGAAAAATGGAGTTGATGTTCGCGAGGCATTGCCTGGAGGTGCCCCGATGCGAGATGAGGGGGCGGCAAATCACATGCGTTTTTCAAGCCCCGATGGCCAATCGGGATTGAATGTGTTTGTGCATGGCGATGGTTCGCCTGAGCCGCAATGCCATTGGCCCAGGCAGACATTGGCTGCCGGCAAGGCAATTGCACGCAGTCATGGTCTGAGAGAATGTGATGTGTTTCACTTAAAGCAACATCCTGAAGCGATTGATGCTGGAGCATTTCACAATGACGTTGTAGCGATGAGTCATCATGACTTGCTCATTCACCATGAATTCGCTTTTGCTGCTGAATCTTGCTCGGAAATTGTGCGGATGCAGAGTCGCTTTCAGGATATCGTGGAAAGTCCCCTAAGAATCCTGAGTATCAGGTCCAGCGAATTGACTTTGGAAGACGCAATAAAGACCTATTTTTTTAACAGCCAAATTGTTTCAACATCCGTGTCAGGAAAGACGACTTTGACTGTTCTTTGCCCAGTCCAAGTGCAGCGTCATCCCGCAGCAAATGAATTGGTTCAGCGTTTGTGCGCCGAGCAAGTATTTGATGACGTCCGTTTTGTCGATCTGGGGCAGAGTATGGATGGCGGTGGTGGGCCGGCGTGTCTGCGGTTGCGTGTGCCAGTTTCTGAACAGGAACTTGCTTGCTTCGATGGCTCCGCTGTTTGGACGGACGCTCTGGATTCGGATTTGCGTGACATCATTAGTGATCGGTATCCCTGCAAGTTGCAACTTGCCGACCTTGCGGATATCGAAATCTGTCAGCAGGCTCTGGAGACTCAGGGAGTGCTTGCGGAACGCCTTATGCAGAATGCTACCGGTGCATGAGCGTTGCGGCACTCGGGTTTGATTTGTTGGGCAAGTTGCCGTTCGTGCAGATGTTTGCGACGGGTGGGCCAAAATTCAGGCAGGGCATTTTTTTTTCAAGGTGCCGCTACTTAGCGAAACTCATTCGGTGTCGGGATTTACGTCTCTCGGTTTTGCCAAGTCAGCGTAGAATTCAGTTCGGCGATCATTGAATCGATGGATCACGTGCTTGCCCGGGACACGTTCGATTCGCTTGTTTCTTGCTGCATCGAGATTGATCTCAGCTGTCAGGACCTGTTCTTCGGAACTGTCGGTGCTGGCCAAAATGACCCCGTCGGGGCCGCAGATCGAACTGCAGCCGCAAAACCCGAATCCATTTTCTTCGCCGACGCGATTGGCTGCCGCGAAAAAAAGATGATTTTCCATGCTGCGGGCCGGTGGAACCACTTCTGCTGTTCTCGAGGCACCATTGGGCCAATTGGTGCCCAGAGTAATGATGTCTGCTCCTTCCAATGCAAGCAGACGCATTGGCTCCGGAAAGGAGCAGTCATAACAAATTGCCATCCCAATCTTCGCGTCACCTGCCCTGTGAATCTGGTAAGGAATGTCACCGCGATCAACGAAACGGTCGATACCCAAATGTGGGAGATGGATTTTGCGATAGTGGCCAATGAGGCCTTCAGGCCCGAACAAGGCGTAGGCATTGAATAAAAGGTTGCCCGAGCGTTCCAGAAATCCTAGTGTCAATCTGAGTTCGTGCTCGGCGGCAGCTTTGATTAGCGGTTCAAATCGCGAGTCGTTGAGCTCCATCGAATGCGGTAAAGCTTCATCACGACTGTCGTAGGCATACCCGGAAAGCATACACTCAGGAAACACAACCAGATCTGCATCACGCACGGGTGCGGTATCCAGCCAGTTCAAGACACGCTGGATATTTGAAGAAATATCAGCAAAAGTTACATCTGATTGAACGCAAGTTAGCAACATCGAAAAAGCCGTGTTTGTCGCGGAACTAATAAGGGACGCCCAGTATTATGAACGATTCCATGTTCGACTTCGACCTGCTTGTCATTGGAACCGGTCCCGGTGGAGAGGGGGCTGCCATGCAAGCTGTCAAAGGTGGGATGCGAGTGGCCGTAGCCGAGCGTTATCGTCAAATTGGCGGTGGTTGTACGCACTGGGGAACGATACCAAGTAAGGCGTTGCGTCACACCATCACCAGTACGATGAAAGTACTGAACAATCCGACCTATCGCGAAATGGGGATCAATACCCGCCCGACACTGGAGCAGTTGAAACGCGGGACGCAGGCGATCATTGGCCGTCAGGTCACCATGCGTCAGTCATTCTATGACCGTAATGGAGTACCTGTCTTTCGTGGGCAAGCGAGATTTGTCGATGATCATGCGATATCGATTGATGGCGATGAGCCAATCCGTGCCAAGCATTTCGTCATTGCGACAGGGTCGCGACCGTTTCATCCCCATGGCGTCGATTTCGATCATAAGAGGATCTACGATAGCGATAGCGTTCTTGGTATGGATATGCGACCGTCCTCAATATGCATTTACGGTGCCGGAGTGATCGGAACTGAGTACGCATCGATGCTAAGGAATCTGGGCATCAAAGTGAATCTGATCAACACGAGATCGAAGTTGCTGGAATTTCTTGATGATGAAATCATCGATGCACTCTCGTACCACCTCAGGGACCAAGGGGTGATTCTCCGGCATGATGAATCAATGGAAAGCATTGAGGGCAGCGATGACGGTGTCATCTTGCATCTGAAGAGTGGTAAAAGGGTCAAGACTGATGCCCTGCTGTGGGCGAATGGTCGATCAGGAAATACCGAAGATCTGGGATTAGAGAATATTGACATTGTTGCCAATAACCGAGGTCAGATCGAAGTTGATGATCAATTTCAGACGGTGGTCCCAAATGTCTATGCGGTGGGTGATGTGATTGGGATGCCATCACTAGCCAGCGCGGCCTATACACAGGGACGCGCAGCGGCGAACCATATGCTCGGTCAGGCAGACGGTAACCTCCGCCTCTCGGATATCCCAGCTGGCATTTATACAAGTCCTGAAATCAGTTGCATCGGACAAACCGAGCGAGAGCTAACTGCCGCATGTGTTCCGTATGAAGTTGGGCAGGCGCAATTTAAGAGTCTTGCTCGAGCTCAAATTACCGGCGAAACAGTGGGTATGCTGAAAATATTGTTTCACCGCGAAACGTTGGCGCTGCTGGGTGTGCATTGCTTTGGGGCGAATGCCTCTGAAATCATTCACATTGGCCAGGCAATCATGAATCAACCCAACGAAAACAACACGTTGAAGTATTTCATTGAAGCTACCTTTAATTACCCCACGATGGCAGAAGCTTATCGTGTGGCAGCACTCAATGGCTTGAATCGGCTGTTTTGAGCGATCTGCGTTTCAGCACTGACAGGCAATCGAAATCTGCGTTTGGATGATTTGCCCCGCTGTGGTGATGGGGGCGATGAATAGACAGCTCATGCCTCAGGCTCACTGATAGCCAGAGGGCTGGCTGTTTCTGACTCAAGAGCTTCCACAACAGCGCAGCCACACGAATCACTCCAGACGTTCACTGAAGTGCGACCCATGTCCAGCACTCGATCCACAGCAAGAATGATACCCTGCATCTCCAAAGGTAGGCCGACGGCTTGCAGAATGATCACCATCATCACCAGGCCAGCGTGCGGAATTCCCGCTGCTCCAATGCTCGCCAGCAATGCGGTAATCGCAACAATGATTTGTTGCGATAGGGGTAAGTTGTAGCCGTAGTGCAATTGTGCAATGAACAGCACCGCGACTGCTTCGTACAACGCTGTTCCATCCATGTTGATGGTTGCCCCAAGTGGTAGAACAAAAGATCCTGTTTTGTTACTGATCCCGGCTCGTTGTTCAACACTTGTCAATGTGACCGGCAGGGTGCCGTTGCTGCTTGCACTACTGAATGCGGTCAATAGTGCAGGAGACATTGCTCTGGCATATTCAAGTGGTTTGCGTTTGCCAATGATTTTCAAAATCAGTGGAAGAGTGATGCAGGCATGAATGAGCAGGGCTGCTGCCACCGTCACGACGTACCATCCCAGCGACTGAAAAACACTACTGCCCTGAGTCGAGAGTACCGCAGTGATCAGAAAGAAAACTCCGATCGGTGCCAAGCGTATGATGGCGGTGGTGATCGCCATCATGACTTCAAGCCCAGCATTGGTCAGGTCCTGGATTCGAGCAACGGTTGTGCCTCCGACCCGAACCGCAAAGACACCAAAAATAATGGTAAAAGCGATGATTGACAGGAAGTTGGGCTGTGTCAATGCAGCCAACGGATTGGATGGGATCGCAGCTTCTAGTTGTGCGAACATCACATCAATGAGTGATGTCTGGTGCAATTCCTGGCCGCTTGCAGGACCGGTCGGAGCGGCATTCGTGGATTGGAGTCCGGGGCGAATCAAGTTGACAAGCAGCAAGCCTGTCAGGATGGCTAGAAGGCTTGTTGACAGATAATAGCCCAACGTTCGTTTGAACATGTTGCCGACACCATGCTTGCCGCTCAGGCTGAGAATCCCGGACAGCAACGAGGTGATGATCAATGGAACTGAAACCATTTGCAGCATCCGCAGGAAGAGACCCCCAATTTTTTGGCACCAACCGCCAACTTGTTTTGCCAGACTCTTGCCATGTTGGTTGTAGATTTGACTTGCAAGCGGATCTTGCTGAGCCAATTCCTTGAATGTTCGAATTTCGTCTTTTGATTGTGAGGCAGGATCGACAGTGACCGTGATTTCGTTTTGTTGATCGTCCCGGTAGCGAATGACTGTTCGTGAAGATGAATCCGTTACCTCTGCTGCCACGATGCCATCAGGCAAGCCTGAGGTAAGGGTTACTGAGCGTTCAGATGCTGCAATGTTGAGTGCGAGTCCGATACAGCAGCCTGCGACCATTCCAATCAGTATTTGCCAGTGCAACGCGAGATTTCGCATGTTTCAGTGGGTCCAGTGTTGAAAATGTAAGCGATTCATTGTGTCGCGGAAATTGTGTCGCAGCTACAAGCGTGATCCTCAGCGTCCTTGCAGCTTGCGGTTGGTCTGTGTACGCAGTGGAGGCATTCGGGCAATTATCTAGCATGCACCAGAATGTTCATGCCTTGGTTGACGCTTTACTCATTGTACTTCGTCGGTTGCTACTGCGTAGGCGGTGGCGTGTGTACGACAGGTTGCAAGCGAGACATGGATCTTTTCGATCCCAATTTGCTCGGCCCATATCGCAGCAGCACCACCCAACGAGACAGTTGCTCCTTCGCCTTGACGTACCAAAATTTCGATATCGGTCCATCTCACGCCTTGATTGCGACATCGCATCGCTTTCATGGTCGCTTCTTTAGCTGCCCAGCGTGTTGAAAAGTATTGATTCGAATTCGCTGTCTTGAGGCAGTATTCAACCTCATTGGGAGTGTAGACTCGATCAAGAAATTGTTCGCCGTGGGTTTCAATCATCTTCACGATGCGAACGCACTCAACAATGTCTGTTCCGATACCAAGAATCGTCATCGCACCGACAGTTTAGGTGAGCCATGAAAAAGTGACTGAGTCGATTTGCCGCCAAGACAGAGAGGGGCACTGCCATCTGCAGGTCCATCGCCTCACCCGCTTCTGCTCATTCTAACGTAACCCGCAGGCTGCTTGGGCGCGGCTTAGGACTCCGCCGGCAACTTCGCGGGCTCGGTCGGCACCGTTGCGAAGCGTTTCGCGAACGTAGTCCATGTTGTTGGCGAGATCATCGCGGCGGTTCCTGGCATCGTGAAAATAGGTTTCGCTTGCTTCCGCGACAGCTTTTTTGACGTCGCCGTACCCAAAGCCTCCACGTCGATACATCGCAGCCATTTCCTGGATCTGATCTGGTTGTGCAAACAATCGAAACAGTTGGTAAAGGTGATCCTCGTCTGGCTCTTTGGCATCTTCCATTGGCCTGCTATCAGTGGTGATACGCATGATTTGCTTGCGTATTTTTTTGACTTCGCCAAAAAGAGGAAGTGTGTTGTCATAGCTTTTGCTCATTTTTTGGCCATCTGTGCCGGGCACCTTGGCGCCATTGTCGAGCGTTCTTGCTTTTGGCATCACAAAAGTGTCGCCGAAGGAGTGATTGAAGCTGCCAGCGAGGTCACGGCAGACTTCGATGTGCTGGACCTGGTCTTCACCAACAGGAACGACTTCCGAGTCGTAGGCCAGAATGTCGGACGCCATGAGCACCGGATAGGTGAAGAGTCCGGCATCAGCAGCGATTCCTTTTGCCTTTTTTTCCTTGTAGGCATGGCAGCGTTCCAGTAACCCCATCGGAGCTCCCGTCATCAACAGCCACGTCAATTCACTGACTTCTGGCACGTCTGATTGAACAAAAAGCGTGGCTTTTGACGGGTCGAGGCCGAGCGCCAGCAGGTCCAAGGCAGCATCCAGCGTGTTCTGTCGAAGTTCATCTGCATTGCGGATGGTCGTCAGGGCATGCAGATCGGCAATGAAATAAAAGCCGTCATTCTCCTCCTGAAGATCAATGTATTGGCGGATGGCGCCGAAAAAGTTGCCCCAGTGAGGACGTCCCGTGGGCTGGATACCTGAGAGAACACGCATGTCTCGTCTGCGGATAAGAGTGCGAAAGTGGTGGAACAGGACAAAGAGTAAGTGTGAGCGATTGAATGCGACTCGCGAAGTACCCATCCCGTAAGGAAAATGATAAAGAATAATCGCATGAGTCTGAGTGGTCGTTTGATCCCATGCGTGGTCGAGCGTTAGCTAGTTGGGTTGTTGTCACTGGCGGTTGATTGACCTCTCGCGTCAGCCTCGGCAATTCCCTTGACCTGAGGCCACATCAAGCAAGCTTCGATCAACATCCACAGTTCCAAGGCGAGTGTCGTAATACCGATGACAATGATTACCCAGTTGGGGTCATCTGAATCAATCCACTTCGGTAGGTCCGTCAGCATCGCCCATGCTGGGATGATCAGCATGAAAATCATTGGGATCACAATGAACCAGACCGGAATGTTGCGACGCCACAGGTAGAAAGCAATCACGAGGAACGCTAATCCTGCTAATAGCTGGTTGGTCGCTCCGAAGAGTGGCCATAGCAGCAGACCACCCTTTCCAGCAAAGTTCTCGAACCACCATGCTGCTCCGGATACGCCGCCCGCGGTCGCAGTCGCTAAAAGATCCGGGTTTTCTGCGACGTACTCAGCGGGGATTTTCCCACCCACTGCATCACTCAAACTGACATCAGGTGTCCCTTTGGGCAGAGCAGCAATCAGGAGTGCGAGCATGACTGCAAAAACCGTGGCGCAATGCTTATTTGTCAGCCACCGTAGTGGATTCATGGACCTGTCTCTTATACACATCTCCGAGCCCACGAGACCGAGGCTGATCT
>CAJXTM010000025.1 GCA_913061385.1 uncultured Rhodopirellula sp.
GTCGTTAGTAATGACGAATCGCAGCTTGAATAGAGTAGCTGCAGGAAACGCCTCCGCTTCTGAAATTCTCAGGGCATCAGTCATTTCCCCTGATGATTCAACTACGAGTCACGGTCTGTCGCAATCTCGGCAATCAAATCCGATCGCTAAGGTCGATTCGAAGTTTCTGTCAACGGTTCAACGCTGGATTCGGAATGCGTTTTCTTCAATGGATTCTGTTGGATTGCAACAGTATGACTTTAGGATTCTGGAAGTTGAAAAGATTCGTCCAACAAAACGCGATCTCGATCTCGCAATTTTAGGACAAGGGTTTTTACACGTTGTCGATCCCGCTAGCGGTACGACGATTTGTGTGCCAGCGGGAAAACTGGATGTCGACGTCAACGGTGACCTGGTGGTGGCCAGCGAGCGTTTGAGTTTGCCGCTACATCCTGTGGTGAATATTCCGGCGGACACCGTTAACTTACTGGTCAAGTCGGATGGGGTCGTGAAGGTGCAGCAGTCAGGCACCGCAGATTGGGTCATGGTAGGAAAACTGCTGGTCAGTACGAGCGGGGATCCCGTTGAACAGGCCAGCCAAGCAGGAGCTGTTTCGCTGGCAAGTGCTGCCGTGCTCGGGATGTCAGGAACTGCATTTGGTGCGAACGAGTCCTGGCAGATGCTGCAGGGATTTTTGGAATCATCGAGCGACGAAGCATACCAAGATTTTGAATCCATCACTGGGGTTGAAGCCGTAACCTGCCTGCATGCCCTACGAGAAGGATTGTGCAGATTTCGAATTCAGGGTCGCGGACTCAAGGGGCCCATCGATCTCGTTGTCAGCCTTGAACTAACGGCCAAGCCTGTTGTTGCCGCTGCACGAAAGAGCTTCTCCCGTGGTCATCGTCTTGGCTTGCAGGATCTACATTTGATTGCGATTGAGGTCGATCAAGTAGATGAGATGCAATTTAATTCCCTTGAGCAGTTGGTGGGAATGGAAGTCAGTAAATCACTGAGGGTGAATCGCCCAATCGTTAGAAATGATGTGCGTAAACCAACCTTGGTGCGTCGCGGTGATCTGTTGGATTTGCGAGTGGTCGGAGCCGGTATTGTTGTGACCACGGCAGCCAAAGCACTTGGCGATGGCCCCCTCGACGGTCTCATTGAAGTTGAGACGATGCGACCGCGTAAGCGAAGAATCGCTCGAGTGGTTGCGCCCGGAGTGGTAGAGATCCTGAGTCGCCCACCGCAAGTTGGGAACCTATTGGAGACCCGTCGGAAATGATCATGAGACAAAAAAAACTTAGTTTGTGCGTGTGTGTGCTTGGCTTGTTCGTTCTCTCTGTTGCCGAAGCGAATGCGCAGAATAGTTCGCTGTTGCGAGCGGTGCATCCGGGGCAGCGAGTCCCTGCCACGATGCCCGTCACCCAAGCCAGCGTAAATATGCGGTTGACCGCTCCGCTGGGTGCATCGCATTTGAATGCGCAGGGTAGCAGGGTTTCTGCAGGAATGCCGCCAATGCAGCTCAGTAATGTGTTACAGGTGCCCCAGCCACCTCCCGTTGGAATTGCTGGCAGCGGTGTCGGTCCGGGGCAGTTGGCAGCCCCAACTCAGCCACCGGCGGTTGGGTATGTTTATCCAAATACACCACCAGTGATGTTGAATGATGCAAGCTGGACCTATCAGCCGTCTCCGCCTCTGCGAGTTTTTCAGAAGCAGGATGTTGTGACGATCAGGGTTGATGAAATCACACGTGTGATGGCAGAGGGTAACATCGATAATCGGAAGCGAACGCTGTTTGACGCTATTGTGAATGATTGGATTCAGCTCGTGAATTTCAGGTTCCTTCCTCACCCGATGATCGAGGGAGAGCCGGGTGTTGCTTTCCAATCTCAATCAAATTACCGAGCTGATGCTTCGGTCGAATCACGAGAATTGATGACCTTCAATATCGCCGCAACAGTCGTCGATATTCGTCCCAATGGAAATCTTGTGCTAGAAGCCCGCAAGCACATTCGCATCAATGACAATCTTTGGGAAACATCGTTGACGGGCATTTGTCGTGCTATCGACATCGGACCTGACAATGTGGTACTGAGCA
This sequence comes from uncultured Rhodopirellula sp., assembly GCA_913061385.1. Classification (GTDB taxonomy): domain Bacteria; phylum Planctomycetota; class Planctomycetia; order Pirellulales; family Pirellulaceae; genus Rubripirellula. Next base: position 2,081 of record CAJXTM010000025.1, read on the forward strand.
AAGACTTGATCGATCTCGAAATTCGTAAGGAAGATCAGGGCCAGTTGAGAGACGGTGTGAGCCGTGGCTGGTTCCAAAAATGGGTGGATCGCTTCGGGCCTTTCTAGGTCAGCCAGCTTTAAGCCACTGAAACTGAAATGGATGCATGATGGATATACGTACTCACGCCCTAGTGATGTGGCTGCTTGTCTTTGCCGCTGTGGTCTTTTCACCAAACAGCGGACAATGCGAAGAAGGTGTGCGGCTACTCGGTGATCTCTGTCGGATCAAAGGGCAGGAAACAAATACCCTTCAAGGCTGGGGCCTGGTCACGGGTTTGCGAGGAACTGGTGATTCAGACTCTTCTGCGACATCGATGGCACTCAGCCGAATGATCCAACTGATGGGGGGTCCCATCGGGATGGAGCGGAACGGACAGCTTAATACAAAGTCGCTCGGTGATACAAAGAATGTCGCCATGGTGTTTGTGACAGCCCAGGTGCCGAGGTTTGGTGCTCAACAGGGTGATTTGGTTGATGTTACCGTGACCGCTATTTCTGCCAAAAGTCTCGAAGGCGGTGTGCTGATGTTGACACCGCTGCTTGGACCCCGAGCTGACAACCCCACCGTTTATGCAATGGCTCAAGGTGAATTGCGGGTTTCGCTGGATGGTCCCGCTACGAAGGCAGCGATTGAAAGTGGTGCCAAGATGGAAGCAAATGTGCGGACTGCGTTTGAGGCTGATGGGAAAATAACTTTTGTAATCAAGGATGACGTTGCTTCGTTCGAAACCGCTCAATTGATCGCTTCGCAAATCAACGCCTTCATGGAGTCGTTGCCTGGAGCTGCAAACGGAGTTGGGAATTCGCCGTCAGCTCAAAGCTTGCAGGTTCAACCTGGTGGAGAAGCGAGTTACGCGAGGTCTCGTGCGTTTGGTGGCAAATCGGCGAAAGCGATTGACCAGAAACACGTCGAGGTCTTTATCCCAGCAGCCCAACGGAATAATCCGGTCGGCTTTATCGCCATGCTTGAATCAAACGTACCAATCGCTGTCAGGTCTCAGTCGCAGCGGGTTGTTATCAATGAACGCGAAGGGATTGTCGTGATCGGCGAGCACGTAGAAATCGCTCCCAGTTTGATCTCGCATCGCAATCTCAGGATTCTTGCGGGAGGAGGACCCTCACTGGTTGCGGTTGATAAGCAGCCCAATCCTACCTTGCAAAGTTTGGCTGACGCGCTCAATGCGTTGGAAGTCCCGACCAATGATCTGATTGCGATCATCAAAACACTCCAAAAGAAAGGCGACCTGTTTGGAGAGGTCGTTTTTGAATGAGCCGCGGATCATCGTTGGGCGTTAGATTGAGTCGTTGATGCGGTTGGTTGTCTTCAGAGTTTTCATGTTTTCCTGACAGGAGCGAATGGATGGATTTGCGATCAGTTTCCAATCCAACTGTGGCATCTCAAAATAACCAATTGGATTCATCTGTCTCGCGGCAGTTGCTGATCGATGCGCCGCGTCCTGCTAGGGCGGCAAGTCTATCTAGCACAAAGGTTGAGCCGGGGTTTGGTGACATGCTGAAAATGGAACCGGATCTCGCTAGACGCATTGAATCAAACGATGGCCCAAGTACGGAACCTTCGCAACTGGAAGAAAAATTTACGGAGTTTGTTGGGCAAACTCTCTTTGGCAGCATGCTCGCGTCCATGAGAAAAACACTCGGTAAGCCAGCCTACATGCATGGCGGCCGGACAGAAGAGGTTTTTCAGAAGCAGCTCGATCAGCTGATGGTGGAAGATCTCACGAAAGCCTCGGCAGACTCGATCGCGTCGCCGATGTTTGACCTATTCAATATGCAGAAACGGAGTTGATGATGGTGTGGCTTAATCGTGTCGAGGCCTACCTTGACGAGTTGGAAGTGGTCGCAGATGGACTTTCTCGCCAAATGAAACAGATTCAGGTCGATCAGGTGCCCAAAGCGAAAAGTGATTCCGAACAGAACATCGGAGTTGATGGCAGTTTGGCGGTAACGGTCAACGCCGGCACAAAGCAGATAGCTGAGTGTCTCTCAGATCTTGAGAATAGGGTTGCCCAGAGGGAAGTCCTGTTGCGAGCAGCGGATGCTCCACAGCCCGGCTTAACCTTGAGTGAAAAGCTTGGGTCGTTGAAAGACCAAAGAAGTACTCGTTTACGGAAGAGGTGTGAATTGATCGGGGAGATGATGGCTGATATCAATAATCACGCCGTATCACTGTTCATATGCCAATTCCATTTGGCCAATATTACAGATGACGTCGTGCGAATCATGGCGGGTGTTTCTGAACCGACCACTTATGGAAATGAAAGTAAGCCAAGTCCGCTTGGTGGAAACCTATTCAATGAGTCTGCGTAAGGTTGACGACCAGTTCGATGTCTTCTTAGTCCTGCGTCTGCCAAAGCAACGCTGCTCAGTTCGGCGCCCTCGTCTGGGATCCCTGTAGGGGGCGACTGGAGCGTTCGGGTGGTGTGTTTTGTTCCCGCAAAGACCTTGTCGCGAAGACCTTGTCGCGAAGATCTTGTCGCGAAGATCTTGTCGCGAGGCTTGCAAAATGGCTGTCTCTCAGGTCTGACGGGCTTACCGTCGAGAGCCCATCGGCAACGTTGAATGCGTCGATCGATTTGTGGTGTCAAATCAGCGTAAGTCAGTTTTTGTAAGGGAAATGCTCGTTTCCAATGCGAAGGTGAATTTAAAGAAATGGCCGCTCCATTGTTCTCGTGAGTGCACTACAGTCCGAACGCCCTCGATTTGTTACAAACCGACACAATTTGTTGCTGAACTGGTGTTCCCTGATTGGCGTCCGTACGTGTGATTGAGAAATGCGTAATCTGCCATGTCCAGCGTTGTTTTTTTGGTTTTTCGATCGGCCAATGGGTGTTGCGTCGTAGGAAAATTCGAATCCAAAGCTCCCCATGTCGAGGTTGCCCTTGATTGATTGGGGGGAATCACTGGTTGGGTTCATTTTTGGCTAGGCAAAAGGCTATATTGGCAGTTCTCTAAGATGTCATGTCATCTCTCAGTGTCGCTATGGATTGCCAATGTCTACCGAAACAATGTCCGTCGAAGAGGAAGCCCGTGTCGTGGAGCAGATTCTCAAGGGTCGGGACAGAATTACTTCCGAGCTGTCCAAGGTCATCATTGGGCAACATGATGTCATTGAACAGCTTCTGATTTCGCTTTTCGCGGGTGGGCATTGCCTGATCACGGGAGCACCCGGGTTGGCCAAAACTCTGTTGGTGCAAAGTGTCTCACAGATTTTCCATCTGAAGTTCCAGCGAATACAGTTCACGCCCGACCTGATGCCAGCAGATATCACGGGAACCGAGATCCTTGAGCAGGATTCTGATGGACGCCGCAACCTGCAGTTTGTGCAGGGGCCGATCTTCGCCAATGTCATTCTTGCTGATGAGATCAACCGGACCCCCCCGAAGACACAAGCCGCTTTGCTAGAGGCGATGCAAGAACATCAAGTGACAGCGGCTGGACGCCGTTACAAGTTGGAAGAGCCCTTTTTTGTGTTGGCGACACAAAACCCGATTGAGATGGAGGGAACGTATCCATTACCCGAAGCTCAGTTGGATCGTTTCATGTTCAACGTGATGATCGATTATCTACCGCCCGAAGACGAACTAGCGGTGGTAATGCAAACCACCTCTCGAAGTGCCGAAGCGATCGAAGCTTTGTTCACAGGTGAGGATGTAGTTCGTTTTCATGAGGCGGTTCGCCGAGTGCCAATTGCTGAAGAAGTAGCGGCATATGCGGTGCGGCTGGCTGCGGCAACTCGGCCGGGACGCGACGGGGTTCCGGAATTTGTTAATGAATGGGTCAGCTGGGGAGCCGGTCTACGCGCAGCGCAAACGCTGGTTCTGGGAGCAAAGGCTAGGGCACTGCTAAGTGGAAATGCTCATGTCAGTCTGGACGACATTAGAGCACTCGCGCATCCGGCGCTGAGGCACCGTGTACTGCTAAGTTACAAGGCAGAGGCCGAAGGTGTGTCGATCGAAGATGTGATTGACCGGCTGCTGACGACTGTAGCGAGTACGGTAAACTGATGGCTGTTGGCACGGAAACCACATCCGCCGAGAAGAAGCAGGCCGGTACCCCTGCTTCGATTGATCCCCTTGCGGTGATGCGGATCAAAGATCTTGTGCTGCGCGCAAAATCAGTTGTTGAAGGGTTTTACAATGGATTGCACCGTAGTCCCTTTCATGGCTTTTCAGTAGAGTTCAGTGAGTATCGGCCCTATACCACCGGTGATGATCTTCGCAGTCTCGATTGGAAACTTTTTGCCCGGACGGACCGCTATTACATTAAAAAGTTTGAAGATGAAACCAATCGTCGCTGCTATTTGATCCTCGATCAGAGTCGGTCGATGGGGTTCGGCTCACTTGAATACACCAAAATCGATTATGCGCAGACATTGGTCGCTACCTTCGCCTATTATCTAACACTGCAGCGTGACAGTGTGGGCCTCATGACCTTTGATGAGGGGATCGGTGAATTCATAAGTGCTAGACAGCGTGAGGGGCACTTCCGGCAAATGATGGTGGCGCTATCACGACCTGTTGCAGGGGCGGGGACTGACCTGAGTCGTCCGTTGATGCAGATTGCAGCGCTGGTGAGACGGCGAGGCCTGATCATTCTTGTCTCTGACATGCTTGCCCCGGTGGATGAACTACGCACGAATCTTGCCTATCTACGATCACGGGGTCACGAAGTTGTGATCATTCGGGTGGTTGATCCCGCAGAGTTAGAGTTAAAGCTGAAGTCGCCAAGCATGGTGGTTGATATGGAAACACGACGTGAGATCTATCTCGACCCCGAGGCGGCTGCACAGTCGTATGCCGATCAATTTGGAAAACACCGGGAACAGTTGCAGAAGATTTGTGACTCCTTGGGAGTCGAAATTTACGAAACTCGGACTGACCAATCAATGGATGATGCATTGTTCCACGTTGTGAGCACACATCGACGTCGTTCCGGTGGGCCAACTCGAGCGGGAATGTTGTCGACGGCCGCTCAAGGTGGAGGTGGTGCTCGATGAGTTTGCTTGCTCCCCTGTATTTCATTGGTGCGATCGCAATTGGTGCGCCCATTCTATTTCACCTGATTCGGCGACAACCCAAGGGGCAGGTGCCCTTCAGTTCGCTGATGTTTCTAAAAGCCACTCCGCCACGTTTGACACGGCGGAGCCGGCTCGATAACTGGTTCCTTTTGTTGCTTCGCGCGCTCGCGCTGATCCTGTTAGCGATCGCGTTCGCCCGCCCGTTTTTACGGAGCGTCACGCTTTCTCAGGCTGAAATCCCAGGAAGGCGTCTGGTGATCGTTGTAGATCAAAGTGCAAGCATGCAGCGTGATGGTCTTTGGTCGCAGGTTGTGAGCGAGGCTGAAAGCGTGCTCGCTGACTTGCAGCCGGCCGATGAACTGGCGGTCGTGGCGTTCGATGGCCAACCCCGCGTTCTGCTCGGATTCGACGAGACCGCAAAGCTGACGCCTGAGCAGGTGCAGACGAGTGTGCGGGAGTTGTTAGAGAAAACCAAACCAACTTGGTTGCATGGAGAAATGGGGAATGCTTTGGCATTCGCTGGTGATCTGGCTGTCAGTTATGAAGCTCAAAACCAACCTGTCAGGACAGACAGTCTCGATGGCTCCGCTGAAACAAGTAATTCGGAAATCACGGATTCCAGTGCACACTTAATTTTGATCAGCGACATGGCAGCGGGTAGCGAACTTGATAGCTTGCAAACTTACGCATGGCCCAAGAGTTTGAGGGTTGATATTCGGCGGGTCGTTACCAACGAACGCACCAATGCTTCCGCTCAGATTTTAGAATCAAAAGCAGAGTCTGCTCAGGATTTGGACCGCGTGCGTGTGCGAGTCTCTAATTCTGCCGACGCGACCAGCTCACAGTTTGCACTTCGTTGGGGTGGTCAGCAAAAGGTTAACGCTGACGGCGATCCGGAGCAGAGTGCTAGTCCAGTCGTGGAACTGCCTATTCAAGTTCCACCTGGTCAATCCCGAGTGGTGCGGATGCCGATCCCCGGGCCCGGGATGACTTCGCTTGTTCTTAGTGGCGATGATCATGGTTTCGATAATGAGCGGTTCGTTGTGACCTCTGAACCACAGCCTTCCACTTTGCTGCATCTCGGCAAGATCAAAGGTGAACCGCGTGATAATCTGCTGTTCTACCTACAGCGAATTCCATTCAGTAACAACCGCAGGATCGTGACTGTCGAGTCTCTCGATTCTTCTCAACTGACAGCAATGCCCGATCCTGCGGATGTTCCTTTGTTGGTTGTCACAGATGAGCTGCCCGCGGAGGTTGGGCTGAAGGTGAAAGCTTATTGCGAAGCAGGGGGGCGAGTGCTGGTGGTGCTGGCAAAACCGCGACTGCAGGCTGCAAAGCCGTTGCCGGTCGCTGCAACTGAGCCAACGCCAGATGCGTCAACGCCCGCACCGTCTGTCTATGGAACCACTGTGAATCAGATATCCGGTTCACAGCTTGTGTTCGCTGAGGCAGATGTCAGTGACTATGCGATGCTGGGGCGTATTGATTTCAGCAATCCTCTGTTTCAATCGATGGCGGATCCCCAGTTCAACGATTTTTCGAAGATCAGGTTTTGGGCACATCGAAAGATTGGGGGAATCGACGATGGGTGGAAGGTACCTGCTCAGTACGACGACGGAGATCCTGCTGTCCTGGAGAAGGTGATCGGCGAGGGGCGGCTGTTCGTGCTCGCCAGCGGCTGGCAGCCGATGGAAAGTCAGCTGGCACTGTCAACCAAATTTCTGCCGTTGATGTTCAGCTTTTTCGACGCGGGGACGAATTCGTCGGCGATAGAGCAATACACTCTTGGGCAATCAATCACTTTCCCACCGTCGGAATTTGCAAAGATTATCAACCCCGCAGGTGAGTCTTCTGAGTACAAACAGACCCTAGATCAGCAGATGATTGACGAGCCTGGGGTGTATCAATTCCAAACTGACAAGCAAACCAGCCTGTTCGCTGTCAACTTGAATCAGGCGGAAAGTCGCACCGAACCGTTAGACGAAGAGTCTTTGGCAGGGTTCGGTGTTCTGCTTGGGGAAAATGTTTCAACGGCGGAGTTGTTGGAAAACGAACGGCAATTGCGAGATAGAGAGTTGGAAAGTCAGCAACGATTGTGGCAGTGGATACTTGTCCTCGCGTTAGCGTTACTCGGATTAGAGACGTTGCTGGGGGCGATTTGGAGTCGAAGGAGCAGTGCTGTTGATGTGGTGGCGGCAGAGACTGGTTAACAGAAGTATTGTGAAGTAATCGGCGTTTTCACGTGACCATCGACGGTTGCAATGAATTGATTTTGAGGATGGATTGAACAGATGAACGAAACCTTGTTGGATCGAATTCGGCCCGTCACAAGACGATTGCGTAGCGTTCGGTTTTGGCGTCTGCTATCAGTCATCACTTTTTTGGGTGCTGGTTGCGCGTGGTTGCTGCAGCAGGAAGTTAAGTCGGGTGAAATGAATACTGCACAGCTAGGGCGTTTGCTACTGGCTGCCGTTTCTGTCATTGCATTTGCAGCGTATCTAGTATGCCGCATGAGTTTTCGAAATCCGCGGGCAGTAGCGAGGCAGATTGAGGGGCATTTTCCAAGCTTGGATCAGCGTTTGTTAACTGCCCTGAGCCAGCGTGAAGAACAATTGAGCTACCTGCAGCAACGCGTTGTTCGTGAAGCACGTGAGCATTCAAGAACGCATCGATGGGCAGAAACTGTTCCCACGCGTCAGGTGGTTTGGAGTCGACTCTCTGGATTGAGTGCGACACTTCTGTTCTCTGTATTTGTGCTCGGCTTGATGTTTCCCAGTCGCGTGATGGTTCAAGTGAACGCTGCAGCAAATTCAGTGGGAAAAGTTGATAGTGTTGTAGTCGAACCCGGTGATGCCCAAGTTGAGAGGGGAACCAGCCTGATCGTAACTGCAAAGTTTGGGTCTTGGGTTCCCGAGCGTGCTGAGGTCATTTGCGATTCCGACGATGGAACTCAACGGCGTATTGAAATGTCGCGAAACCTTGACGACCCCATCCTCGGAGGATTGGTCTCGTCGGTGCAACAATCCTTCACGTACCAAGTCGTCACGCCAAAGTGGGAAAGTGAACCGTACGAGGTTGAGGTTTTTGAGGTCCCCGAATTGGTCCGCAGTGATGCGTTCCTGGTTTACCCCGAATACAGCGGATTGGATGCCAAGCTTATCGAAGACACCGTTCGTGTATCCGCGGTGGAGGGAACACGAATCACATGGATCTGTTTCCTTAACAAGCCCGGGGTTACAGCAGAGTTAGTGGATGCTGACGGTGTTCGCACAACCATGCGAGAAAGTGATGAATACCCGGGTGCGTTGACCGTGAGTTTTACTCTGAGTCAATCAACCCGAATGACATTGGAACTGTTAGATGATGCCGGGAGGAAAAATAAGTATCCGCCTGAACTTGTTGCACGTGTTTTACCAAACAGACCACCCAGCCTAAAGTTGACCCAGGGCGGTGACCTTACAGTGTCCCCGCTTGAGGAGGTTGAGCTGGGCGCTGAAGTGCGTGATGACTTCGGGGTTAGCAAAATGGGACTTTCGTACTCGTTCCATGTTGATCCACCCAAGGAGGTCGTTCTTGCCGAATCGATCGGCCGCGGAAAGAAACTCTTGGTAACGCACTTGTTGGCATTCGAAGAATTGGAAGCTGAGCCCGATCAATTGTTGTCCTATCACTTCTGGGCAGAAGATGTTGGTCCAGATGGACAGCCACGACGGGCTGAGAGTGACATGTTTTTTGCGGAAGTCCGACCCTTCGATGAGATCTTCCGCGAGGGGGAACAGCCGCCGGGGGGCCAGCAGCAGCAACAGGAACAACAGCAGCAGCAAGAAAGTCAGAATGGGCAAGAGGCAGAGCAGCTTGCTGAGTTACAGAAGCAGATCATAAGCTCTACTTGGCGTGTGATTCGCGATGAACGTGGGGCGACTGTGAGCGGGGATTTTGAGGCAAATGTCCAGTTGATCGCGGAGGGTCAAACAGATGCGTTAGGCCAGCTCGATGAGCTTGCGGATTCCATTGAGGATGAAAAATCAATCGGTATTGTTGAGCAAGTGCGTACCGAGATGCAGACCGTTTTGGAACGGTTGAAAGATGCAGATGCTAATTCGAGTGCCGCGGTGTTGCCCAACGCAATGAGTTCAGAACAAGCGGCGTATGGTGGGTTGTTGCGTTTGCGTGCTCGTGAGTTCGAAGTGACCATGCAGCAGCAACAGCAACAAAGTCAGAGTCAATCGCAAAGTCAGTCACAGCAACGAAGGCAGCAGCAACTCGACGACCTGGAGATCGAACAGGATGAAAATCGCTACGAGACGGAGCAGCAGGCGGAGGAAGCGACTCAACAGGACTCCGAGGAACGTGAAGTCAGGCAGGTGCTTAATCGTCTGAAAGAACTTGCCCGGCGTCAAGAAGATTTGAATAAGGAATTGGCGCAACTGCAGTCCGCACTGGAAGAAGCGGATGAGGAGGAGCAGCGCGAGGAGATTGAACGCCAACTCAAACGGCTTCGAGATCAACAACAGGATTTGCTGAGAGAGACTGATGAGCTCGGCGAACGGATGCAAGAATCTGAGAATCAGGAAGACATGGCGGATGCCGCTGAGAAACTGGAAGAGACGCGAGAGAATGTTCGTCAGGCGTCAGAGGCATTGGAACAAAATGATGCTGCTCAGGCACTCACTTCAGGGCGACGTGCTGAGCGGGAATTCGAGGAAATGCGGGATGAGTTCAGGCAGCGTGCGGCTGGACAGTTCAATGAATCTGTGCGGCAGATGAGAAATGACGCACAGGAGTTGGAGCAAAAACAGAATGAACTCTCCGAGCAATTGAATGAATTGCAAAAACAACCAGCGGGCACTGGGTTGAGGACTGAGAATAATCGTGAGCAGATTGAAGATGAGATCGGGGAGCAGAGGGAAAGACTTGACGATCTTCTCAATCAAATGCAGGAGACCGTTGAAGAAGCGGAGATTGCCGAGCCCTTGTTGGCTCAAAAGTTGTATGACTCGTTTCGGAAGACGAATCAAAGGCAGGTCGATCGTAAACTGGCGGAGACTGCCGAGCTTTTGAACCAAGGTTTCGATCCCCAAGCACAGGAGATTGAACGCGACGCGGCTAAGGGAGTCGAGCAACTTAGGCAAGATCTTGAGGACGCGGCAGGTACAGTTCTGGGTGACGAGACGCGTGCTTTGGAGCGAGCTCTAAGTGAGCTGGAGCAGCTGGAACAGGCATTGGATGGTGAGTTGCAGAGAAATAGTGAGTCTGGGGCATCTGGTGAATCGCAGGAACCCGGCCAACAACCCGGACAAGAACCCGGCCAAGAACCCGGGCAAGAACCCGGCCAACAACCCGGGCAACAACCCGGGCAACAACCCGGGCAAGAACCCGGGCAACAACCCGGACAAGAACCCGGGCAACAACCCGGGCAACAACCCGGGCAACAACCCGGGCAACAACCCGGGCAACAACCCGG
>CAJXTM010000026.1 GCA_913061385.1 uncultured Rhodopirellula sp.
GAGATCAGCCTCGGTCTCGTGGGCTCGGAGATGTGTATAAGAGACAGGGCCAACCCATCCAGGCTTCGTTCCACCAGATCTTATCCATACGATTGTCGTGGCAACCACAATCTGAAACGGCCACCTTGTAGAAATCTCCGTGCATGAGCAGGGCCCCGGTCGAACTTTGCCCGCCGGCCGAACCACCGAAAATTCCGACGCGGCTGATGTCCATGTAGGGGTATTTCTTGGCAGCCTCTTTGATCCAGAGCATACGATCGGGGAAACCCGCGTCGCCGACGTTCTTCCAGCACACGTCGTGAAAGGCCTTGCTGCGGTGCGACGTGCCCATGCCGTCGATCTGCACCAGAATGAATCCCAACTCGGCCCACCGCTGGGCACCGTGACAGGGTGAAAAGCTTTTCGGCACGAAGGAACCGTGGGGCCCGGCGTAAATCTTCTCTATGACCGGATACTTCTTATTCGGATCGAAATTCGAGGGACGGAAAATCACCCCGTAGATGTCGGTCTTGCCGTCGCGTCCCTTGGCTACGAAACGCTCAGGTCTTTGCCAGATGGTGGCTTCAAGTTCGCTGGGGTCAGATTTTTCCAGTTGGCAAACCAACGAGCCGTCGCTGACCCGACGCAGCTCGTTCACCGGTGGCATGTCAACGCGGGAATACGTGTCGACGATGAACTCACGGTCCGGCGAGTACTCGATCGAGTGCGTGCCGTCGCCGGCGGTCAACTTTACCAGGCCCGTTCCATCAAAGTTGATACGGCAGTGGTGGATGTAGTAGGGATCCTGCTCGGGATAAATTCCGCCGGCTTGGAACCAGATCTGACGTTGGGCCGTGTCCACGCGGTCGATCTTCCGTACGATCCACGGTCCCTTGGTGATCTGGTTCTTTAGTTGGCCGCTTCCGAAATCGAACAGGTACAAATGGTTCCACCCGTCGCGTTCCGACATCCAGATCATTTCGTTGGTGGATTCCAACAACTGTCGATGATTGTAGAAGGCATAGTTGACAAACGTCTTGCTCGTGTCGTCGATCAGAGCGGTGACCTCGCCGCTATTGGCGTCGATGGCCACGATCCTCACCGCGCCGTGTCCTCGTTGGTTGTAGTAGAACGTGAATCTGCTGGAGTCCTTTTCCCAACGATGCGAACCGATGCTCCATGGGTTGGCGAAAAGCGTCTCGTCGAGCGGGACCTCCTTCTTTGCAAAGATGTCGAACAGATGCGGCTTGGTCTGGGCAATCTGGTCGCCTGGTTTGAGATAGCTGTTCGAATGCAACTTCGGCTGCAACTGATCCTTGGGCGAGGACTCGACGAAATGGACAATATGCTCTTGAGCCTTCTTATGACGGAAAGCAATGAGTTTCTTCCGGTCGGGCGACCATTGAAAGTTTCCTTGATAACCGTCGCCCTCCTTGCCGTCCGTCGTCAGGGCGAGTTCTTCGCCGTCATTGCCAAGACGAAGCCAGACATTGTGGTCCTTGATGAAGGCCTCAAATTTCTGCTGTTCATTCTGCTTTGCGGTCTCGCTCTTTGCGGCGGCCTTGCTTTCCTCGGGCGATTGAGGGAACTGCAGTTCGGGTCCGGTCGGTTTTCCGTGCGGCAAAGTCGCTTCGGCGTCTGGTTGCGCGGGTTGCGAGAAGAGCAGCTTCGAGGCCAGCTGCTGCGGAGCGGGGATGCCGCTTATGACTGACACCTTCCCGCCCCCAAGCGTATCTTCGGTGAGGGACCTATCCATCAGGTTGATTTTCCACGATTTGCCATTCGACTTGAAGTAAACGGCCTCCTCCAGCAATCCCTTATCATTGCCGTCCGCTTTCTTATATTCGATGGTGTCGAAGGGCAGTCTGTGAGCATCGATGGCCTTACCGGTTGCTTTCGCAAGATCCTTTGCCAGCCGCTCGTGGTTGAAAGCTGTTTTTCGCTTGCCCGCGGCCGCATCGACGAAAACGAAATTCTTCCGTCCGTGGCCCAGATCATTGCGATACCAGAAGCACTTGGTGCCGGTTAGCCAATGCGGTTGCACCTTCGTGCGATACACCTTGCCGCCGGTGATGCCGCCGATCTTGTCGAAACGTTCGTAATCCGCCTTGGTTCCTTGAGCCTGCGCACTGATGCAGCACAAGGCGAGTACAATGAAACAACAGGCAGGGAGTTTTCTTCTCATCTTTGTCTTTTTCCTTTCAGCAGATCGACGGGGTCATGTGTCAATGCTACTTTTCGGCAGCAACCACGACCCGGATCCCCTAGTTGTAGCGGACGTGCTTGGGACCTAACCAGCGGGCGCGTTGTGCGGAGCGGCACACGGTGGGATGGCTGTGAAACGTTCCACTGCCGAGACAGCGCAGAGCGGTTTCCGCGGTGCTCTCCGGATCAACGCTCGGTGACCGGCTGTAGAAGTCCTTGTCGTACCCGTCACTACAGAATTCCCAGACTTTGCCGTCCACGTAATACAAGACCCAGGCGTTTGGCATCAGCTTGCCGACCCGCTGGGCGTAGTATTCTTTGTGCCGTCATTTGGCCTACCGTGCCCGCCGTGGTCGTTGAGTTTCGGTAATTCATCTCCGAAGGAAAAGGCCGTGGTAGTTCCCGCGCGGCAGGCGTACTCCAATTGTGCATCGGTCGGAAGGGAGACGGTTATGTCGGTCTTCTTGGAGAGCTTGTGACAGCACTCGATTTCATCATAAGAGCCCATCCAGACACCGGGATAGTGGTCTATCCCTGCTGGTCTCGGCTGTGCACCCGCGTACTTCGGCGCCGTCTCTGTCAGCCGTGGTTCAGTGCCCATCCCGGACTTCAACTGGGCCTGCGTCAGCTCGTTGATGCCCATGTCGCAGGGCTTACTGATCGTCACCTCATGGGCAGGATTCTCATCTGCCAGGTGCTCCTCGTTCTCTTCCTGGGTCGGCCTCCCACCCGTGAAGCGTCTAGGTGCCGCTTTTTGGAAGACATGTAGTCATGCTCGGTTTGGGTTGCGTGAATCATGAAGTGAGTGAGGTCATGTGCCGCAGAAGGTGCGGTAGTTCGCAGTGAATTCTGTGGAGGCGGGCAACGCATACTGGGTGAATTGCGGATCCTCTGTGAATGGACGTTGAATTGCGTGCAGAAGAGTTTCAAAGGGCTTCAGGTTGCCATCATCGGTGGCTGCCGAGAGTGCTTCTTCGACCAGATGATTACGGGGGACGTAGAGTGGGTTTGTAGCGCGTATCTTTGTTGCAGCCTTGGGGCGTGAGACGTCATCCTGCAATCCACGCCAGCGTTTCAGGAAGATGTCCAGTTCGGCTGGCTTTGGAAATAATGCCTGAAGGTTGCATGCGTTGCCATCTGCTGCGTCTGCCAGATAACGCCATCCGAGTGTGTGGTCCACGTCATGTTTCGCCAACAGTTCAAACCAGTCATCAATCAACGTACGTTCTGCGTCACTTGTGGTGGTTGGCTTTTCGCTGTGGGTGAGTCCCAGTTTGGTTCGTGCTCCGTTGTACCAAAGGTTCTGGAATGTTGACATGAATGTGTCGAGGATCGCAGTCGCGTCGGTGACCGCTTGCTCGCTACTTTCTTGTCCGAGGAGTGGCAAAAGTGTTTCGGCAAATCGTGTGAGGTTCCATAATGCGATGGCAGGTTGGTTTCCGTAGGCATAACGACCAGCGTGATCGATGGAACTGAAAACGGTATCTGGATCGTACGCTTCCATGAAAGCGCAAGGACCATAGTCGATCGTTTCGCCCGATACCGCCATGTTGTCGGTATTCATGACGCCGTGGATGAACCCGACCAGCATCCAACGTGCAATTAGCTCAGCCTGACGCTCAACGACTACCCTCAACAGTGACAAGTAACAGTTGCGATCTTCTGAGACGTCGGGGTAGTGCCGTTGGATGACGTAGTCTGCCAGTTTCCGCACCGACTCCACTTGACCACGAGCAGCAAAGTACTGGAATGTTCCGACGCGGATATGGCTGGAAGCTACGCGAGTCAGGACAGCGCCAGGGAGTTGACGTTCTCGCATCACATGCTCTCCTGTGGCAACAGCGGCGAGTGCCCGAGTTGTCGGGATTCCCAACGCGTGCATTGCTTCACCAATCAGGTATTCCCTCAGTACAGGTCCGACGGCAGCCTTGCCGTCGCCTCCGCGTGAAAAAGGTGTGACTCCCGATCCTTTCAACGCAACGTCACGCCGTTTTCCGGTCTGATCGAGTACTTCACCGAGCAGCAACGCCCGGCCGTCGCCTAACTGGGGAACAAAATTGCCGAATTGATGACCCGCATAAGCCTGCGCGATCGGTTGGGCATCGCTGGGCAAGACGTTACCCGAAAAAAGCTGCTGAGTAACATTCGGGGTCAATTTCTCACAATCGAAACCGAGCTCGATAGCGAGCGGTGTATTGAAGTGCAGCAGCGACGGTTTTGGAACCGGCGTGGGCTCGAGGGAGACGAAAAAGCCCGGTAATTGCTTGGCGTAACTGTGTTCGAGTTTTAGCGGGAAATCCATCCTGGAGGCATTCATTGCCGGAGTCCTGATTTAGGTATTTAAGGGACGCAACAGCGATCACCAGATGAGCGGCTTCCGTCCTCCGAATTGTTCCTGCACTCGCCCCACGCAAGTTTTTGGTCGTCTTGGCTTGAGGAGCACAGAGTGTTTAAGGATGAAGCATTTAGAGGTGAGTTCGCAAGGGCCGTATTCGGAGCAACGAAACGATTTGTGCTCTTATTTTCGTTTCAAAAATCCAATCATAAAACATATTTTGTGCGTGCTGCTATGCCAAGAATCTTGGCAAATATGGGGTTGCGCAGTCGATGCTATCTGATAAGTAGCATGATAAGTTCTTAATCGATGGCGTCATTACTCTCCGTGAAGTGGGGAGTTTCTTAAATGTGGTTATCTGTTTTTGCACGCCGAGTGGCACTTGGGGTACGGCTACAGGCAAGATTCAATCGGTCCCATCGACGATGACGAAAATCGAGATGATTGTGGGTGGGAAGCGAAATGTAAATCTGTGTCGGTTAGCTTAGGACGGAGCGGAGTGGGTGTGCATTCAGGTGAGAGCGAGTGGGGTAACATTGGCGTCGTCGAGAAGCTTGCGTTGTGGGCTGGATTGCTTGGATTGATAATATTACAGAAGTCCACTTTCTTGGGCATTTAACTCGCGGTTGTGTCGTTTTGTGGCTCGCCCTTCCCCTCCACGTTGATTGTTCAGCACCAAGTGCGATGGCTGAAAGAACAAGCAACTTTCAAACAGTTCATTGTTCTAAAAGCATCTGATCACAAATTGTTGGGCAATCTCGGGCAATGTGATCAAGATCGAGACAGGTACGTTGCGGAGCGAACCTGCTTGTAACTTGGCATGCGCCCGATGGCATCGCATAGCTGTTGCAGAGTTGTTTTGCCCATTGAGTTACCGTCTATTGTGACCAGTCAGTGTTTCAGACTCGGCACCGAATCAATTCTCTGTTGTTGATTGCGTATGGACGGTCTTGGCTGGGAGGGAATGGATCTGTGATGCAGATTCGAACGCAGCAACAGACTCGATTGAAACTAGTTTTACCTCCGACCGCCAACTCAAGCCTTCTACGCGCCGCCGCCCAAGGACCGCACCAGCGGATTCACCCATGCCCCAGGCGAATGCCAGTGGGATCGCTGCGATTAGACGTTTGAGTGATTGCGAGATTGACGCCCCGATTCGCATCTGCTGTCTGAACGCACGAATCCAGTGGGCGGTTGCTACGAAGGGAAAAGCAAAGGCGTATGCGCTACGCAATGGCCACCACCAGTCTTCGGCGCGGACTGCACCCACACTCAGGCCATTGACAACGAAGATAGGTAGGTTTTTACTTAGCTTCTGTGGATCGTAATGGACCATTCGTGCTTCTGATTCGAGGAAGTAGTGTCGCCCTTGTTTACGAAGTTGTTGGAAAAACATTCCCTGAACAAATAAGCAATCAGACAAGCATTCGCCTTGGTCGGTTAATATTTTTCGTGAAACCACAACATTGTGGCCTGGCAAGTCGGCAATTGGCCCCGATGGAACGGGCGGCATCCATTGGCCGTAGCCAATCAAAAAAGATGCGCCGCCAGCAGGCGTCTCCACGCCAGCCTGTAGCGAAGGACCGACGACTTCCCACCCTTCGGCAGCCCGGGCAAGCATTTTTTCCGCAACGTGTGAATTCGGCAGGCAATGGTCTTCTGCGAACATCACAGTGTCGGCGGATGCCAATTGCACGGCTTTCGCACGGGCTTGGTGCAGTAAGGTTGATTTTGTACATACCTTCACCCAGCTCGGGTCAAGAAGTTGTGAAGCCAACTCTGTATCTGGACAGAGAACCATCATTTCGATTCGTTCACGGCAGGTTTGGCCCTCCCATGCATTGATTGCAGCCTCCACTGTTCGGACGCCCAGCATTGCGGGCAAAATTACGGTGAGTGCTGGTTTCATATTAACCCTCGATTCCAAAGGGATTTTTCTATTGGGAAAAACACAGACCGAAGGTTGCGATCATAGAAACCCAGCAACCGTTCTTTTGTGGTGCTTCTTTCGTTAGGAATCAAATGCGAGCTTTGAACCGATCGCAGAATCTCTAAGTATTCATTGGCGAAACGTCCGGAAGTTCTCGTTCGCCACGGTTTGATCTGGCCAGCATAGTGAATGATGCCAGGCGAGACTGAAGCTGATTCTGGGGTCCGATCGAACCATCTTCCAGCGGTCAACGGAACATTCCACATCGGATCAAGCGGCAACCAACTGTCTGATGCAACCGCATTAAGTGCGCCTTGGTGCATAAAATCATATTTTACATTTGGCTTGCGTAAGTAGGCCAAGGCAGACTCGGCTATCCGCTCTTCTCGCCAGCACGCTAAATCAAGAAGAAGAACGCCCGCATTAAAATAGGGGGCGTCGCTGGGAATCCCAAGTTCTCTTGCCGCGTCTAATCCGCGTGGAGAGCCGCAGGTGGGAATGGCGGAGTTTTGGACCGCGCCAAACGGTCGCCCCGCCAGACTTTGTAACCAAATTGGCGAGATGTCTTTGACGATGAGCATATCCGCATCCAGAAAAATCACACGCTCCATATCCTCAGGCAAAAGGGTATGAAGTAGCAGTGGCACTGCGGCTTCTGGCGGAAAATGGCTATCGCGAGGAAGTTGAGACATATTCGACGCGGTAAGAGCTACCGAATGGACTTCCATGAACGATCCAATTGCATCCAGCGTTTGATGGCACGGCTCTCGCTGGATCAAGCGAACCACGGCGCGGTGTGGTGGTCGCAGTGTATTGACGAGCGATTGCAGCATCACCAAAAGTGGCAACGAATAACCCGCGTTGACGCTACACGCGATTTGGAGGTTTATCTCTGTACCCAACATAGGGTATTCCAAACTTTCGGCCCGGACGGTTATCGCGATCAGAAGAGAAGCCCCGGACCCAGTCTTGCAATTCAGTTGCTGCTATGAACGAATATTGATTGTACTTGCTCCACTGCGCATTTCACTAAGTATATCACCCCTGAAATTCGACTCCCCCAAATTAACGTTATTTCTCGATCAGAATGCCTCCAACACCGTCGTGCAGTTTTCGTGTGACTCGTGCTCAAACGAGCAGTTTGCAGCAACAGTTCAGCATTAAGGCATTCCCGATTAACATGGGCGGATGAATTGAAAGTTGCCCAACTTGATAAAAAGAGAAAATTAGTTGACGGGACCCTCGATGGGTGCTGATTTGAAGACGAGCCAATCTGGCTTCAGTCCAGGTAAGGCCCGTCGGCCGAAAGCCGAATAACGGGCGGCTACTCTTTTTGGAATCGTGATTCCGGGGACACCGTGGGCTCATGTTCCGCCGTAAAAAACTCTCGGGTTCGACAACGTCTCATTCGTGAGAAACGTGAGGCCCCTTGGTTCACCCCGCACCCTGAGAGAAAGTGCGCAATCTCTTAACCATTCTGAAAAAAAAATTTCTGGTAGGCAGAGGGCACTGTTTCATGGTTCGATCTCGTTCGTGCCACCGGATGTGGTCCGCGAATCACCGTATTTGTGCGGAGGACAGACTTCATCGCTGGCAACACTTACTGGGACCTTCCGCTCTTGCAAATCCGCGACGAGGGTCCACGCATCTTTTCCAAAAAAATAAACTAAGTCGCGTCCCCTGCGGCACTATCGCGGCATCAGAAAGGGGGCACTTCACTCTCGCTCGTGAAAACAGATTATCTGATCAGCAAACTAGTGCTCCAGACACAAGCTGATGTGGGCAGGATGCTCAAGACTGTAGATTGGCGACCCAATGGCTTATTTGTGGATGAGTCGGCATCCGATTCTGCTGAGGTTCAGCATCCCTGCGATTTAAACTTAGGTGTAAGAACTGTGGGCACACTGCCGTTCACCGCGAGGCTTTTCGAATGATTCGTCGTAACCTTCATGCGACGTTGATTACATGGAAGGTCGATGCGTTCTTGTGCATCAGTAGCGCAACCGATGGCGTAACGCCGTTTTTGACCAAGTTTGGCCTGTCCGTCTTGAGTGTTCGGGTAGCCACTTCGAATAAAGCATAAGCATCGAATACTCTTGCAGTTGTTGTCAGTGCTGCGGTCCGATTTGTCACCCCTTTGTTTGTAAATCAGCCGAAACACAGAGTGAATCGACAAGCCCGCGAGACTCGAGGTCCATTCCCTCCTCGTAGTGTTTTTATTACACTCCATGGTCTGCCCGCACCTTGAGGTTTTCGGTTCTTGGCCTGCCTTGTTGTGTTGCCGCAAACTGGAATTACCTATCATCTCCCCAAAATGTCTATTGGAACTGTTACGTTCTTCAGACTCATTGAGGTACATCATACATGGCTGCTTCGACGTCAATTCTCGCGGATAATCTGCACGAGTACCCGCAACAAGATGTGATCGACGGGACCATTGGAGCATCGGCTTCGATTCTCGATGATTGCCTGAACAAGCACGACGGGGTGTTGCAACTTCTGCACCGCTACGCCGGTCGGACATTCTGTACGCCAGGCAAACGCCTTCGTCTTGATGAAAAGTCGTACTATCCGAACTACATGAACGGTACAGGTCTCGATGAAATTTGGATGTGTTGTACCGTTCCCATCGTGACGGGTGTAGTCGATACGCGAACGAATAAGGCACCTTTTCGCGAGGGTGAATCGCACGTTCTGACTCCGAATGGGCAAGTCATCTCGCTGCAGGATTTGATCACAGCCAGTCCGGAAACTGTGATGGGTGAGAAGGTCACGGCCTTTGCAAAATCAATGTTCGGAGAGCCCACCTGGCCGATTGTGTCAAAGAAGTTCGACAACCTCAATCCTATCCCGCATCATCTTCATTGGTCCAAGTGGGAAGTCTATGACATCAATTCTTTTGACAATCCTGGAGTCAGTGCTTCGCACTATCACACCACGGCAATGGGGCTGTATCCGTTCGTGACGAAGGACCAGTTCCTGTCCTGCATGAAGCGTTTCGGAAAGGGTGAGTATAACGGGGTGCGACATTTGTCACCGCACGTGATGATGCAACTTGATAATGGATTCGTGATGCCGAACGGCGTGCTGCACTCACCGACGGACCTTTGCACGCACGAACTGCACGTCACGATGGATGAGCACTTCCTGGCCGAGGATCTCACGCTTGACGGACGTATCGGAGCGGCGGATGCTTTTTATGCTTGCAGGGAAGAAGACTACCCTAAGGATCGTCACGAAGACTGGGAGTACTTGGCCGACCTGTTCGATTTCAAGGCGAACCAGGATCCCGACTTTGTCTTAAAGAATTCCCGTCCCGCAATTGCTGCCGAAGAATTCGAAGACCAAGGAGTTGACGCGAAATGGATTGTTTACGGAGATGTTCTTGGCGAACAAAGGTGCTCAATCCTTCGGCTTACCGTCCAGCCTGGCAGTAAGACCAAGTTTTGCCCGGAGAGTCCCGCACTGTTTCACACGAATGGCGGGAGAGGCCGTGTTGGGAAGCTCGAAGTACGCTATCACCAAGATATGATTCTAGGTGAGATCTATCCCGAAATCGGATTCATCACGCAGGCAGCGCTTGCGAATGGCGGTGTGGAGGTCGAAAACACGGGAACTGAACCGTTCGTGTTGACATTCGACTTCCCGCAGCAAGCGTATTCCAAGACGCCGGGTGTTGGCATTACACCGTAGCCTTTCGATGTCGGTTACCCCGTCACATCAAAAGGTTGGAATGGACCTTTCGGCCAGTGAAACCGCGATTGCGTTGTTTAAGGGCGGCGGATTCTGAGTCGAGATTGAGTTCACTCAGGGCGCCGCGGGCCCGAAAATGATCGTGCGGTGCGGTGCGCATCAGTCCGAAGTTGTGAGTCCGGCGCGAGTGAGGACCAGACGATCGAATCCGCTCGTCGATACAACCGAAGTAAACAAATAAGACGCAAGCCGTTCAGTACTGGCAACATCTGCAATGACTGTGTGTCTGCAAGTCTGCGCGGGTCATCATGCAGCCAGATCGATACTATCTGGAAAATGTCGTCACATTGAGCAGGCGAATACGCGCACGTACAAAATTGCGGTCCCAGTTCAGGGCTTTCCTGAAACACTCGGCAGCGGGATCGTATTCAGCACAACTCTGGTGTCTCTTGCCGGCACGATACCAGAAGTTACCAATTTGTAACCGCATGCATTTCTTGTCTGCGCCTGAGACGTAACTGGCCAGCTTTTCGTAAATTTGCTCATGCGTTATTGCCCAATGTTCAAACCGGTCAGCGAACTGCCTGCTTAAGTTACCTTCTTCGCCAAGTTCGGAGGGATGGCCAACGCGGAATGTCACGGGTGCGCCGCTCACGTGCACCCATTCACCTTGGGTACAGATTTGCGAAAAGAGTACTGTGTCCTCGCCGAAGAAGTACCGAGTATCCCATCCGCCGGCCTTCATCACTGCATCCCAGCGGAACATAGAGCAAGAGGCCACACCCGCGCCATGACGAAAGAGCCATTGAAGCGGTGACTTTGCGAGTTGGGAACAGTCGTCTCGCTGTATTTCCCTCTTGTCGCTGTCCAAGAAAATTCTGTCGGTACTGGCTGCGACAGCTTTTGGATGTTGTTTCATGGTTTCGACCGACCGTGCGATCAAGTCGGCAGGCCAAATATCATCTGAGTCGAGAAAACTGACGTACTCCGTTTTCTTGGTCGCTGCCATTCCGTTAGCGCGTGCGGTAGCTGCGTTTTCGTTCGTTTGCTTCAATAGTTGGAACGTAGCAGTGTTCTCTGTTGCAGAAGAACGTTGCTGGTGTATCCAATTCCTAACTGAATCGTAGGTACCATCAGTTGATCCATCATCAACAATGGTGACAGACGCGGGCTGTAGTGTCTGCTTGGCGATGGAATTCAGCGCATCGAGAACCAGCGAACGACGGTTGAATACAGGAACAACCACAGTTAGATCTTCCATCAGGCCGCCCTTGTTCTCTTGGTGATACTGGATCTGAGCTTGACCAAGCGTTGGGTAAAGCGGCTTCTCCGTAGGTCATCAATTCCTGGATTGATGTGGTAGAAGGATTTCCGTTGGCTCACTATTCCTGCAGGTAGCCCAACATTATCGCGCAGCGTTTTCAACGTGTTGGCAAATTGGTTGGAGGCTTTTTCCGAGACGGCTGTCCGAATTACCGATAACAAATCCTGCTCTTTAGCCTCGTCTTGTAACACACCGAATGGACAGTGTTTATTGGGAGTAACAAGGATGCTGCCGTCAGCGAGTTCGTCATGCAAGTCCGCCATTTTGACGGTAAAGATTTCACGGCATCCTCGGTCTGCGGCTACCCTGGTATACAACTGCGTTGTCCGCTCTTTCGACCAAGAGGCGATTGTGTAGCGATAAATCAAATCTTCGGTTTTTTCACCAACCAAATTTCTTAGCCAATATCGCCTGCGCTGAGTTGGCCCCTTCTCACCATCTGCAAAATTGCCAAATAAATAAGCTGAGTGCAGTAACCCCGCATTCAGCATCTCCACAGGCTGCTCCCAAATTGCAAGCGTTCCGGCTGTGCCAACGAGGTGGCAAACAAAGGGTTTGCCACAGGAACGAAAACAGGATCCGAATAACATCTTTGCAGCATCGTAAGCAACGTGCACAGTCTCTAGTGAAGTGTTGTCGTAACCCGCTTCTTGCATCGCAAGAAACAATTGAAGATTTGTTTGCGGTAGTGTCATTCAATCCGTATCCTTTTCAGCGAGAGTGTCGATCGTGAATTGCCTAAGCGACTTTTTGAAATTGCGATATGTGCTTCTCGAGCGATGGCTCTGAATCTTCTGTAAGTTCTGCACTGATTGATACTTTCACAACAGGCAAATTTGAGTGAATCGACTGCGGGTACCTCTGCTTCTGTCTCTTATACACATCTGACGCTGCCGACGACTCCTTAC
>CAJXTM010000027.1 GCA_913061385.1 uncultured Rhodopirellula sp.
GATCAGCCTCGGTCTCGTGGGCTCGGAGATGTGTATAAGAGACAGATACTATAGATGAGAGTGGGGTGCGGTCGCAAAATATTTGCGGTGACCGTGAAACAAAATTGTGGGGGCAATTATGGCAGATAGATGAGTTGCGGCAGCTATCACAAACTGCGATGTTTGCTTTGGCCAGGCTTGGCTCTATCGCAAACCAACCACGCAATCGCTCCCATTCTGGTCGTGATCCATCCGATTTTTGGCGACTCAAAGTTCTTGCTCAGTGGGTGGGAAACGTTTCCTATTCTCGCTGGGAATAGGCTTGCCGGTCCGCATGCTCCACCATTCGTGAGCTCGCTCGGGTGAATAGTGAGGGTTCGGAATGGGCATTCTTGCCAGCACTTCGGTACGCCAGTTTTGTAGTTTTTTTCGAAGGTCAGCCGTCCGTCCCGGCTTGCTTTGGTTCAGGTTGCGCTTTTCACCGATGTCTTCTGCGAGATTGTAAAGCTCAAGATCCCCACTGCCATCAAGGTACTCAATCAATTTCCAGTCTCTTTCGCGGATGCTGCTGGCGGGGCGGTCATGGTGAAAATGAGGGTAGTGCCAATGCAAGGCGCTTCGGTCGAGTCTCGATGATGGCATTTTCAAAAGCGGGATTAGACTTTGACCATCGATGATTTGGTTCTCTGGCAACTTGCCGCCCGCCAACTCGATGAATGTCGGATAAAAATCATAGCTAATGGTTGGTTCTCCGTTGATGCTGCCCGGCGTCGTCAGGGGAGGATACTTGATGATCAAAGGAACGCGTACTCCGCCCTCATGAAGTGACCCTTTTTCACCTTTTAGGGGTGCCATGCTGGTGACATTATCGTCAGCAGTTTCCTGATAGTCATAGCGACGATACAGTCCGCCGTTATCTGACGTGAAAACGACCATCGTATTATCTTCGATTCCAGCCTCTTTTACTGCGTCCACGATTCGACCCACCATATCGTCGCAGTGCTCAACCATTGCCGCATAAACTGGATGGGGCAAGGAAGTTTCGTTTTGTCCGAGCTTCCCCTTGTACTTGTTGACCTTTGCCGACATTGCTCCCAATGGGATGTGCACTGCAAAGGGCGATACCATCAGGAAGAAAGGCTTGTCGTGATGCTGTTCGATGAAATTGACCGACAAGTCAGCTTCAAAGTCGGTTCGGTACTGCCCCGACTTTGGTTTTAAGTTCGGGTTGTTCTGAACGCGGTATCTACCTGGTAAATGCGGACCATTGATCACAGCTGAAAAGTCATAACCCTGAAATTCAGGTTGCGATTGTGGACTTGTGCCGAGGTGCCATTTTCCGACGTAACCTGTTGAATAACCGCTTTGCTGCAACGCTTCGGCGACTGTCACCGTTTGTAATGGAAGTGCCATTGTGGTGAGCGGTGTGATGACGCGTTCGAAAGGTCGCCAATGTCCGGGAATGTGAGCCGTGATGCCGATCCTCGCCTGATTTTGGCCAGACTGCACGGCACATCGGGTCGGAGAACAGACTGCGCCCGCCGCATAAAAGTCAGTGAATCGCATTCCTTCTTTGGCCAGGGCATCGATTCGTGGCGTTTCGATGAATTCGTTTCCGTAACACCCAATGTCTTTCCACCCCAGATCGTCAATGAAAATCAAAACGATGTTCGGTCGTTGCTCGGCATGGAGTACATTTGCGATGGTAAGAAAAATGGTCAGGGCGAACAGCACTCGGAAGAAACGCACGTGTAGGTACTCGGTGGGTTGTGAATGATTTTGAGTTACATGTAACACCGCAATGAGCGGATCCGTCGCCATTATATAGAAATATCGATGGACCCACAATTTCGCGACGAAGTGTTTGTCGTTACTTTCGCTCTTGAAAACGCGGCCGTATCGCGATCACTTGTCCCGAGTTCAGGAATCGCGAGTTCAGTGATGGCGGTGGAAATCAGTTCAGCTGGTGATTTGTTTGCACAAGGTTAGATTGCGAGCCAATTTTGTGCGGGTGTGCGACCGCGACAGGTAGTTAATGACTTCGTTGTGGTAATGTTGATCAGCGTTGTTGGTTAAACTCAATAACCCTCGTAAATGTTTTTCGTGGGTCTACGCAGCGACTTAGGTTTTTAATCCAAGAGGTAATTCCATGCAGCGTTTTTTGATTTTGGTTGCTCTGATAATGTTTGCGTCTGATTCGCTTGCCGCTGAGAAGGTTGTCAAGGTTTTTGTTCTTGCTGGGCAGTCCAACATGGAAGGGCAGGGGGTTGTCGATCTTGATCACCCCGATCATTACAACGGAGGAAAAGGGACTCTGGTGTGGTCGATGAAAAATGCAAAAACAAAAGCGAAGATGTCACACCTGAAAGACGCGGCGGGGAACTGGAGAGTGCGGGATGATGTGTTTGTCCGCTATCAGACACCACATGAGTTAAAGGTGGGTGAGCATGGCATTGGTTTCGCTGTTTATTCAGGCAAGCACCATATCGGCCCTGAATTGCAAATTGGAAACCTGTTGGGCGATCACTTTGTCGAGCCCGTTTTGTTGGTCAAGACCTGCTGGGGAGGGAAGAGTCTCTTCAAAGATTTCCGCCCACCGACGGCCGATGGGGAAACCGGAGAGTTCTATTTGAAAATGGTGGCCGACGTAAAGCATGCCATGTCGCATGCAGGAAGTGAGATACCGGCCCTAAAAGATGTCCGTATGGAACTTGCAGGGTTCATTTGGTTTCAAGGTTGGAATGACATGTTTGATGAGCAGGCGAGAGCGGACTACGCAAGCAATCTTGTGTGTCTCGTTTCGGACTTTCGGAAAGCGTTCAATGTTCCGGAGCTTCCTGTGGTGATTGGTGAGACAGGGAATCTGGGGACGGAAGCCGGACAGAATATGGTGGCCATCCGTGAAGCTCAGGAAAAGGCAGCGGAGACCATTGAGCCCGCAGGTTCAGCATCGTTTGTCTCAACGACTGACTTTGCCCGGCCGAAAGAATTGTCGCCAAATGTTGGGCATGGGCATCACTGGTTTGGCAATGCGGAGAGCTACTTTCTGATCGGTGATGCCATGGGCGAGGAAATGATTCGCCTGCTTCCAATAAGCACTTCGAATTGACTACGTGTGACCGTGGGTCAATCATTGGGATCAACGAGGTTACGCCATTCAGGATACGTTGGGCGATCCTGAGTGTTCTTGTCACCGGGTTTGGCGGGGGCTGGCGGGCTTGCGTCGAGTACCGTTTTTAGCTTGTTTCGTGACGCAGTGAGTTTTGCGTTTGTGGTTTGGTTGCTCAGGTCATGTTGCTCCTGCAGATCCATGGGGACATTGAAAAGACGTCCATCGCGGTACAGTTTCAGATTCTGTGTGCGTGCAAATTGCCCTGGCTTCTTGTTCCAATAAGGCTGGTAATGCGTCAGCACCCAGTCCCTTGGGTTTCCAGGTCTTCCGGTCAGTTGTGGCAGGAAACTACGGCCGTCAATGGGGTCCTCTGAATTCAGGGAAATGCCTGCCGCCTGAGCCAAAGTTGGGTATAGGTCTGTAAATTCGATCAGGTCGTCCGACACTTTGCCGATGGGAGAAGTTCCTAACCATGAGGCGACCATTGGTACATGGGTTCCCATGTCAGTCATGCCGCCTTTTCCGCCCTTGATCAATCGGCCATTCCAGTTGGACGTGATACCCGTGTTTGTGCCATTGTCACCCGTGAAAATAACGATTGTATTGTTCAGTTTTTTGAGGTCGTGGAGTTTGCTTACCAATCGACCGACGAGTTGGTCCATGTATTCGACCATGGCGACAAAATTTTCTTTTTTTGCCGCGTTCCCTTTGGGGGCTTTGTTGGCCGCTTGTGTTCTAGGGGCATCACCGATCGTGTCTGGGGTTCTTACAAACGGGTCATGAACCAGCACCATCGGATAATAAACAAAGAATGGCTCGTTCTGATTCCTGTCCATGAAGTCGCATAGAAAATCACACAATAGGTCGGGCCCATACTTTCCAGCGTTGTCCTCGACGGTTTCTCGTTTTCCATTGCGTTCCAGCGGTGGACTCCAGAAGCGTTCGCCACCACCATCCTTGATTTGTTTTCCGGTCGTGACCTGCCACAGATATGACTCGTCGAAGCCAGCTTTGTGCGGGCGCATGCTGTCGTCGGAACCAGGCAAGTTGTTGTACAGACCGTTGAGTTGCCACTTCCCTGCGATTGCAGTTTTGTAGCCTGCGGATTGCATCAGATGTCCGAACGTTTTGTCAGACGGGTTGAGGTACCCAAAGTGGGTGTAGTTTCTGAAATTATATTGACCGGTCATCAGCTTCACGCGACTCGGGGTACAAATCGGCGTTGAGTAGCAATGCTGGAAGCGAATGCCGCCCGCTGCCAAGGCGTCGATGTTCGGTGTCCGATAGTCTTCACCACCATAGCACCCAAATGCCTCCCAGCTGACATCATCGGCCATCACCAAAACTATGTTTGGCTTGTCAGTTGCAGGACGTGGAATCGGTTCAGCGGCAGTCACAAGCTCACTAACAAGTGCAAACGTCAGGAGGAGAACGGGTACATAACGATGCATGGGGTGTATCAATCTTGAAATGAGTGTTTGAAGATTTAGGGGGCTTGGCCCAATGAAGTCACAATCTGTTCAAGTAGGCATTGCAGTCAATGATGCTGACTTTTTTCTCGGTATCAGTTGGCTGCGATCATGACGTTGTCAGCGGCCTAGCGTTTGTTTTTTTGTGGCCCAGAACAGTTGGTCATCGCTGTGTTGGGTAACTGAATCCTCGATCCACTTTGCAGCGTAGGCAACCTGAGGTGCAAAACCGCCTCCGTGAGTGATCCCCACCAACACATCACCTACTGTTTGAGAGTGAATTAACCAAGGACCACCGCTACTGCCTGCCTTTCCACGCCGTTCTTCTTTTTTGGGGACACGCAAATTATCTGAGCCACCAATAGCAGGTATGTTCCGCCATATTTCGTTCCCAGCTACCTTTTTGATGAGGAGTTTCCCGTCGCTGCGACCGAGCGTCTGACGCAGTAACAGCACGGGGGGGCGGTCGTCCATTTTGATTGGACGTACGAGACGGAGGAGCGCAAGGTCCTTTGTTTTATGTCTCAGGACCTTGTTGACCCCGATAGTCGCAGGTTTTTTCTTGGAGGTGGTGAATCGAACTTTTACGTCGCCCGCTTTCGCCTTTCGTGAGGTGATGCAGTGCGATGCGGTCAGAACCCAGCGGGGTGAAATCAAGACTCCCTTGCCTCCACCACAGTTAACACTCAGGTTTTTTCGGTCATTCAACGGGTAGGGCGAGTCGCCCTCGGTGACTATCGTGAATCCCATGGCGGGAGCTTGCTCGGTGGGAGCCGATGGCGGAGTGGTAGCGGTTGCAACCGTGCCAACCAGCCAGCACAGACCAGCGAGGACTTGTTTGTTGATGAGAAGAGACATCGGTACCGGCGTGAAAAAAAATGACGTCAAACGGGGCACATGATCATAGCGGATCATTTGCCCAAACGCATTGTCCGTGCTATCCCTGCAAGCCTTTTTCTGGCGCCGCTACCGGTGTGTTGTGGCTGATCGATGTGTTGGACACGTCAATGAGCGTGCAGCATCTTCTGGTTGCAGTGAAATAGACTAGGGGGGCGGCAGATGCCAATGTAATGCGTTTGCTATCTTTCAAGACCTCAGCGGCACGGCGACCTGAAGCGAGTTCGTGGTTCATTATTTCACCATGATTCAATTCAGATCGCGAAAGTTGATGTTGGCAGGGGATTCGGCAAAGAATGAATCGATGGCGTTCGTGCTGTCGTTGCCGGTAGAGTCGATGGAACTGTTGCCAGGAAAGACGCGAATGCTTGGTTTTCTGGCGTTGGTGGTTTCACCGTCGTGGTCTTGCGTTCTTATGTTTTCTGTTCCGTCGGAGTTGCCGACTGCCAGTGAGTTGTCATGACGATGATTCGGAAATTGGACTAGAGTTACGAAGGGATTGATGCGGGATCGTGATACTTGTTCTTGAGTACCAGTGATGGCCTTGCTACTAACAAGTGACGCTGTTTGGATTTCAGAAGTCCACGATTGGGACGCTCGTGCGACGGAGAACGATGCAGCCATTTGTGCAACATCTTCTTGCTTTGCAGACGTTGGTTGCTCGAGGAATGGGTTGGAGGCGAATCCGACGCACTGACCACAGACGCAGCCTGGGTCATGTGACGCTCCCTCTCCAACATTGCAGTCATGCTTGTTGTGTTGGTGGTGACTAGGTTCATTTTGACTAGGTTCATTTTGACTGTGTTCATTGTGACTGTGTTCATTGTGACCACTATCACTGTCGTCATGACAGTCATCGCCCGCATGCCCGGGAGCTAGGTAGGTTCCCTCGCCGAATGTTCCATCAGTCGGGACGTAGTTCACATTTGGTACGGGCATGTCATTGAATGCTGAGTGGCCTGCTCCATCCCCCGATCCATTGTCGCTGTTATTCGATTTGTCTTCGGCGAAGATTATCCCTGGGGACAACGCGACTACCCCAATCGCTTCTGCGAGGTGGTTTGTTTCCCTATCAGCCGATCGTTCTTCATCGACCCAAATTTGAATCGTGTCTTGTCCGAGATTGTCAAATCTGAGGTTGGCTGTGTCTGCCTCTGCAGATGTCTGCATCGCAGCAAGGACGACTGGAGTGCGGTGGGCATCAGCGTTAAACGACAAGGTCGACCGGTGATGGGTGATGGAACGGTCGGTAGTGTAGGCTGAGTTGGTGGTCTGTGGAGTGGCGATCGCAATCCATGATGCGTGTTCGATGCCATGTTCACTGCTGGCTTCTTCTGCCTGCAGTGTCATGCGGAATCCAGTGGGCGTGATGTTCTGTTGCCGGGTCACGACAGCGTCAAGCTCGGACATGGTGGTGATTTGCGAAATCACCACGGGTGTGGTGGGAAACGCATGAGCGAACTCAATGTCCTGCCAAGTTGCATCAGCGGCCTCGTTGACACCTGCTTCGATCAAAGTGCCATCGGGTAGGGTGTGCAATCCAGACTCGATGACTAGGAAGCCTGCTTGTTCGGTCGTGTGCCATCCATCTAGGAAGTTCCATTCCTGAATCCTGACTTCGAAGCTGCTTGCGGTTACGTTACGGATTCGGATTGTGGCCTCGTGGCTTCCATTGAATGACAGTGGTCCGAATGTAATCGAGGGATTCTCGTAGGTCTGTTTCAGTTGAATAGTTTGCCACTCGTGGTTCAGGTTCGAGGCCCATCCTGCTTCACCGACTGCATTTTCACGATCAGATGGGGGTTGGTTGTCGTCGCTACCTTCTCGTGATGCGGTCGCAAGCAGGTCTCCCTGTTCAAGCACGATGCCGCCGACAACTTCGCTTGTGTGGCGTGTTTCCCTGTCACGAGATTTTTCTTCGTCCACCCAGATTTGTGCTCCGTCCGAGGTCAGGTTCGTGATCCTCAGGCTGGCTGGGTCAGTGCTTTCAACCGTTTGCATGGCCGCGACCATGATTGGCATTTGATAGCCGGTGTCCGGGAATTGCAGGTCGGTTCGGCGATGGGTGACACCGCTGTGGAGCACGAATGTGTGGGTAAGGGGATCAGCGTCAGTTGTGGTGCTGCCCACTGCGATCCAGCCGACGTTTTCGGTTCCGTGTTCTCCCAAGGCTTCTTCCTCCTGCAGACGGAGCTTGAAACCAGTGGATGTGACATCACGCTGTCGGGTTACGATCGCATCAGATTCGGTCTCTGTTAGCGATTGCGATATGACCACAGGCGGATCTGTGAACTGATAGCCAAAGGCAAGCGAGTTCCATGTGGTTCCTGTGTTGCTTAGACCAGCGGCAATTACAGTCCCATCAGCCAGAGTGTGGATTCCGGATTCCACGACGACGTAGCTGGCGGTCTCATGAGTGTGCCAGCCATCAAGGTATTCCCATTCCTGGACGCGAACGTCGAATGAGCTTGAAGTCACGTTGCGTATTCGTATGGTCGACTCATGTTTTCCGTTAAACGAAAGAGGGCCAACCACGATCGCTGGGTTGTTATATTGGTTGTCAAGTTGAACGGTTTTCCATTCGTGATTCAATTTGGATATCTTGCCCGCTTCACCTACCACGGATGTTGTGGTTGATGCGACAAGGGTGCCCTGTAACGAGAAGAAGCCGATGCTGCCGTAGTCAGAGTTTTGCCCATCCACGCCAACACCATCAATTGATAGAAAGTACTGGCCGGCTGTAAGGTCCAGGTCAAACGCTGCATTGGTATCGTTCAGTGGGTTGCTGGTTGCGATAACGTTGCCAGATGCATCATGCAGCCTGGCCTCAATGTCGAGGTTTGGATCTTGACCAAACGTATCAATATTCAATGTCACATTACCGGTGCCTGTCTGGAAAGAAAACCAGTCTTGATCTTCGGTTTGTTCGACAATGCCCCAAGCAGTTATCTGTTGGCTTGCGTTGGCTGTGATTGTGGTTGCAGATTGTAGACCATTGCCGTGGTCATCATCGCGGTAGCCAAGTCCGTTGCGGTTGCTGGTGATGACTGTCAGATCGTCCTGATCAATTGTGGCACCCTCGTAGTCAGAGTTGCTCCATTGTGTCAAACGCTTTCCAAAGGGTGCGCCCAGGATGGGCCCCCAACTGGTCTGACCTGTTCCGGTTCCCGGGTGATAGCTCTGGCTGTCAAGGCCCTGGTGCCGAAGGCCAAGAGCATGCCCCACCTCGTGTGAGTTCGTCATGCCTCCATTTCTTGCACCCTTGTTGAATGTGAATACTGGGGTGTCTTGGTTGTACGAAAATGAATTCAGGTAGGCGATGCCACCAATTCCTGAACCAAACCCTTCGGTTGGCTGGGTATTCACTGCCCGAATACCCCATGTCGAATCATTGACGCTGCTTTTGGATAAGGCTGCAAGTCCGGGGTCAAGGGTTGTCACATTCACATCAAATGGAAGAAAGTCTTCAGCGACATTCTGGAACTGTTTTTGTATCTCAATCAATTCCGAGTCGGAGAAACTATTTGGGTTTCCGTCGCGATTGAACGCGGGAAACTGAATGTCATGCCCCCACATATTGCCCACGCTGTGATGGCCGTCAAAGTCCAGGAAAATGGTCTTACTGGCTGTTGGGTTACTCTCAAGTGCGAAGGTGTTTTCGAGGCCGTAGGGAGCCAGGGAACTCGCGTCTCCGAAAGAAAATTCATCGTTCACGTAAGCCGGAAGGATTGCACTAAGCAGATGCCGTGGTTCGAGCGATTCGAAACGCGGCACCATCGTTACCGCTGCTCGGGAGCCGCTTCGTTTAGATGAGTTCGTTCTGCGTCGGCGTCGGCGAATAGATTTGCGTTTTGAAGTGGAGTTGAGTTCTGAATCTGGCTCGGTCGTGGCACGAACCATGGGGTTTCACTCTGCGAGATGAGATCATGGATGAGAAGAGTGCTCGTGATGCGTCTTTGGGCTTGCTGCGGCAGTGGGTTTGGTGTGGCCACTTTGGGCCCAAAAGTGATGGCGGGGTTGGTTGTCGCGATCCTTCCTCGCGGAAGGCCTTTGATTTCTGTTACCTTTGGAAACATTGGTCACAAAATGCCGATGTCAAGAAATTCAACGGTCTTTTGGTGCGTAATGCCGCAATAAGTGCAAGTTCGAGAAAATTTGCAGCTTCCTGGTACTCGATTCCGCGACTGCGCAAACCGTGGGCAATACTGCATCTCAAAAGCACCAAGCCCCAAAAGCAGGGGGAACGGCAGTTTCGCTTCGTGGGTGATGGAAACAGCAGTTTCGCGTGGCGGGTGAGAAAGACCTCTGTACTCGGCTGTAAGACATCAGCTGGGGACCTTGCATGGGGTGAAAGTGCCGTCAATGACAGTCGGGACCGCCCATCAAGTTCTGTATTTCCAACGGAATTTTGGCCGAATCACCCAGTCCGGCATGCTTGCGGTGGTGTCTTTTTCGGGACGGTCGTGACATTCTCAGAATGATACTGGTATCTCACGACTGGACAGCGAGCGTGATTTTAAGGTCTTAAAAAGGTGTTTTTTCGAATGGCACGCTCTTTGCGTTTAACCGCATTGTCGGAACGTATCCTCGGAAACTGGAATTGCCACGTTTCCAATCACAACACGCTTTAAAAATTAGAGACTGATATGAATACCAAACAAATCTTCTTCAACGCCGCCACTGTCTGCATGGTTGCAACCGCCGTCCTAATGACTCAGGCGATATTCAATGGGTCTGCGATCGCTGATCAGAGAGGGGATGCTGCAGGGGGCGATCTAAGGCAACGTATCGCGGACATCGAGGATCGCCAAGATGAGAGTGACGTTGAGTTTGTTCTTGTTGATCGATCTCTTGCTGATCTGAATGCGCGAATCAATACAAATGACACAGACATTCTTAAGCAGGACGGAAGACTCACTGATCTCGCCTCAAATGTTCGAGCAGTCGAGAAGAGAGCGAAAGTCATGCAGGCACAGCACCGGGTTTTGGCTGAAATGGTCAAACGCATGGCTGCACGAGACTGAGCTGATTCGTGAGGTAACTCCTGAGGACTGGGGCAATGAATCTTAGCTGATTGGCTCCAGTCTTCAGGCATGTGAAACGTTGATACTGAATGTCCCACTGCCGGTGCGAATGTGTTTCATGAGCCGATCTTACGCTCGTGATGGCAATGTTGATCGTGATTCGGGATCCCAAAACTGCTTCCGTCTTGATGAACCTGCTGATGTTTTATTCCGCTGGACTATTTCTATGAAAAATCTCTTCTTTACGGCAGCTACAACGCTCTCGATTCTGACAGCTTCTTATCTGATCCCATCGATCCTTCCGCGTGAAGGTGAGAAGATTCTGTCAGATGTTGGATCCGAGATTCGTTTGGTAGCGTGCAGCGCGACCAGCGCGAGAACCTCGTCTCTGCGTAACGCTGAACTTGTGTCGAACATTGTCAATGGACTGCCCGAGGACGTACACATCCTGTTGTTGGTGAATGATCGTTCTGCATTTTCCACTTCGTCAAATAATCGTCGGGTTACATTTGTAGAAATGCCACATGGCAGTGATATCTCAATTTGGCCGCAGGATCCCTTCGTTGTGGTTCAGGGCAAGGCGACAACCAAGTTGATCACACCATGTTCATTCAATCGTGAGGATGATGAACGAATGCCGAAGCAACTGGCAAATATTCTGAATCTCGAAGTGGTTCATTCAGAAATGCACTTCGAGGGTGGAAACATCGTGTGTGGTGAAGAATCTGTTTTCATCGGCTACGACACGATTCATCACAATGCCGTCGTTTTAGATTCAACACCACTGTCAATCATCAAACGGTTCTCAAAATTGTTTGGACGATCAGTGACGGTGGTGGGCGAATCGAGTCAGAGCGTCGCTCATATTGATTTGATTGTCACACCACTTAATGGGAAACGCGTCGCTGTTGCTGACAGTCGAGCAGGAGCTCGTTTGGCTGCTGCGGAGATTGATGCGAATCCCCGTCTGGTACAAAAATTCGAACAGCGTTGCGAGGAGATGTTTTTCGGCCATGTGGATGTCTCTGAATTGCAAGATAGGGAAGGAAATACCCTGGCAAGGCCCGAGGTGGCCGGGCGAACCGAAGAAGTGATTCGTGCCAGCCTTCGTCTTGCTCCCGCGCTCGATGCGATTGCCAGGCAATTGTCGCATGCCGGCTATTCTGTTGTCCGCATTCCAGCGCTGATTCCAAGCCAGAATCGATCGGCTGATGATTTCAATGGCGATGCAGTCCGCTATCCATTTCTGTCCTACAGCAATGTCTTGGTCGAAGTGAGGCAGAATCAGCCTGTTGTTTACTTGCCGCAGTATGGTTTTGCCAAGCTTGATCAGGCGGCTATTCAGACATGGGACGCGTTGGGGTTCAATGTCAAGGCAGTTCCGGGGTTCTCAACCAGTTCGATGTATGGAGGCGGACTTCGCTGTTGCACGAAGGTTCTGCTTCGGAACTGAACAGCGAAAAGGCCGGCGTGATTTGTCAAGTTGGGCGAACTGGCTCAGCGCATGGGAGAAGAGTTGCCCACTGTTGACATTGCCGAATGGCACAGCACATGCTGCGGGACAGGCAAAAAGAACTGGTCGCGTTCAGTGATAGAACGCGACCAGTGATAGATCGTCGGAATTCTCGGGGCTAAGTCCCTGCACCTTGTCTCTACGTACGGGCAAATATACGTATCCGGGCTTGCACGCTGTCATGCAAATAGGGTTGCTGACGATTGCTGATCAACTTTCG
Organism: uncultured Rhodopirellula sp.; assembly: GCA_913061385.1. Lineage (GTDB taxonomy): Bacteria > Planctomycetota > Planctomycetia > Pirellulales > Pirellulaceae > Rubripirellula. The sequence continues at coordinate 12,215 of CAJXTM010000027.1, forward strand.
GCGTCCGCGGATGTTGCTTCGTCACTTGCTGTCTCTGCACCGGCATCCGCACCCGCACCTTGGGGAAGACGTTTGGCGAGTGACTTGAAATTACTAAGAGACAGAATGTGATAGTAGACAATGGAAATCTTCAAGGATTAATTG
>CAJXTM010000028.1 GCA_913061385.1 uncultured Rhodopirellula sp.
CATTTCTCCCTCAGGCGACCAGTTAATGGCGACCGATGGAAAGACATTGAAAGTGTATTCGGTTTCTCAAAAGAAAGTAATCGCCACCTTCGAAGTCGCGAGATCGCACGTTTCCGGGCAAGCGGCTGCTTTTTCACCTGACGGATCCAAACTGGCCACAGGTGACAGTTACGACATCGTTATCTGGGACTTGGTAAACAGCCGCAAGTTGGGTGTACTGGAAGGCGACGCCATCAATTGGTCCATGTCTTTTGCACCTGACAACCGTCACCTCTTGAGCGGTGCGAACGGAGTGATTCACGTTTGGGATTGTGACCAGATGGCAAAAGTCCAAACGAATCATATCGGCAAGAGCTTTTACGTCCAAGCGATTGCTGTTAGCAACGACGGTACTCTGGTTGCCGCTCCCTCGGCTTTCAAAACAGTAGCTGTCCTTGGCGCGGCACAGTAACGCCCACGCATCACAGGACTAACCGAACAGTTGTCTTACCAATATCAGATCCTCTCGAACAAAAGGCGGCAGAATCAAGAATAGATTCTGCTGTCCGCGTTTCTGATCTGAAAGCAATTCGAACAATCTTAACGCAAAACCTTCTTGTGAAGACGCGTCATGCTCTCTGTTTGGGAAAGGGCCTTAAACCAAGCAGCATCTCTGCTCGCTCTGACAATGGTTTTTCCACAAATTCAATGTCTGTATATTCGGCAAGGTGACCGACAACCACATCGTAAACTGCTTGGCGAGCCTGGCCGGTGTCCACTTCAACACACTTATTCTTACTCTTGAAAAGTTCAACAGTGGGCAGTGTCTCTTCCTTAAATGTATCGAATCTGAGCTTCAGGCTTTCGATATTATCATCAGTTCTGCCTGTGTATTTGGCCCGTCCCAGGATACGTTGCTCCAGCACCTCATAGGGGCACTCGAAGTACAACATTTTTGGTAGCTCTGAATCCTTCCCAAATACATCGAACCATCCTTCCAGATTGGAAAGGGAACGCGGGAATCCATCCAGCAGAAAGTTATTCTTTCCTGTTGTTCGGGTAATTTCTTCCATCGCTTTCTTCAGCAAAGTGACAACAACTTCGTTTGGCACCAACTTGCCCACCGCAATGTATTCCTGAATTGTTGCGGCGGTTGCTCCACCCGCATCACGTTCAGCACGAAGAAGATCCCCCGTCGACAAGTGGTTCCAACCAAGTTGTGACTCAGCAAGTTCACACATGGTTCCTTTGCCAGCTCCCGGTCCTCCAAGAACAAACACAACATTCGGCTTGGGGCACGGCAACCTTGGATCAAAGTGATGGATCACAACCTGAGGGGCAGGAGCGACTCCCTTCTTGTAAACGTGCCAATGCTTGTTCGTCGGCGGCATCTCATCTTCGCATGTCATGTCATACGCAAGATGTCCATCGAGTCGACAGATTCGCCAAGACTTGTAACTGTTGGAATACGAAAGCGCTGGGCTTCTCTCAGATTTCCCGTCAGCACGATCCCACGCCATTTTCCCGTTCCAGTACCCAAGACTGGAAACTGTTCCAGATTCTGATTTGATGGGTGGTGCAGTCGATGGCACGTAAAGGCCATCGACCTCGGTTAATCCCGCACCTGTCACTTCGATGAACAAATGGTTCGCTGCAAGTTCTTTCGGTTCGGCCATTCGATCTTCTTTGCGAGAATTGACGAAGTGAAGAGGTGCGTTTGTCGGTTACTGCATCCAGCCAAGAGGCAGGATATTCCCATCATTTTCAGGTTCTGAAAAGGGTCCGACCAAGCCACGGGAACCAAAACCTCAAAGTACTTGATTGGTATTTTCGGCCCCAATTGGCACCAATCATAGCGACTGATCAGTTGATAGAAAGAACCAACTCGCTTGGCCCAGCGAATAGGAGATAATGCAAAGATAAGTTATTCTATTTGTTTGCACTCCCGATTGGCGGTATTACCCGGGCAGTACAGCGACCATTCCAGTTGGAGCAACACAGTCATTCGGCATCGATGACTCACCACCCTTATCGTATTTAGGCCTGACTTCGTTGCCAATGAGGTAATGGTCGCAATGCGTTGCCGTTATTTCGCTCTCTGTTGGATCACTTGCTCGACTTGGGATCGACTGAGCGTCTTGCTGAAATCAACGAGATACAACTCGCAGGAACGACACAAGTAGGAATCAAAGAACTCTGCCTGATCGTCCGTGATGGTTCCGGTGGAGTTGAGTTGTCTTGTTATTTTCTCAACATCAAAAGCACGTTTCCCACGGTATTCACCGATGCGTTTCTGGCAATGCAGAGAGAGTTCTAGACCACGGCCAACCCGATTCAATGATTGTAACTGGTTCACAGAGAGATCCCCCAACCCCGATAAATCAAGATACTCAACTCGACTCAAGCTCTCCGCTTGTGCATCTGTGATTGAAGAGACATTCCGCAAATTGATCGCAAAAGGGGGATGTCTCATCAGAGTCTCTACTTGCTCATCGGTGATCGATGTTAACCCACCCAAACCCCGTGAAGGCACGTTACTGAGCATTTCCGCCTGTGCATCAGTCATGTGTTTGATGCCATTTAAGAAAAGGTGTTGGTCCACCTTGCTCAATTTTCCTACTTGCCTGTCTGTGATGGACTGCAAACCGGATAAGTCCAACCATTCTACCCTTACACAATGCCGCTGCCTGCTCATCAGTGATGGATTGCAAGCCGGGTAAGACTAGTATGTTCACACTGCCCGTCAAGAAACAAAATCCACCTTCCAGTATTCACGCTGCCCTTTGCCTGCATCTCTACGCCCGATCGCCGGGCGACCAAGATCCCAGACAACGGCGAACAATGGAAATTTTCGTTGTCGGTTCGCTGACGTACAGGAGCACACCGCAGCACGCCACGACCGCATCATCAGTTATAATTCAGCTCGGTTACAACTTGTCGTAAGGGACCAAAAATGCGAATCATCCTTCTGGGCGTTTATCTATTTTCAGGCATCATTTCAGCGAGCGCATCCGAGCTTTCATGGTGGCAATTTCTTGGCCCACACGGCACAAACATCGCGAACACAACAGACTTGCCGTTGAAATGGAATGATGAACAGGGGGTGGCATGGAAAACAGCAATCCATGGGCGAGGTTGGTCGTCCCCTGTTATCCGCGAGAATCAGGTTTGGATGACCACCTCAAGCGTTGACGGAAAGAAACTGTATGCCGTTTGCGTCGACCGGATTACGGGACAGATCATTCATGATCGCAAGATCTTTGATGTGAGTGATCCCCAAAAAATCAGCAATGCAAACACCTATGCCACACCAACCCCGGTGACGGATGGTAATCGTGTATTTGTTCATTTCGGCACGTATGGCACAGCTTGCCTGAACCCAGAAACAGCTGACATCATCTGGAGTCGTCGCGATTTGAAATGTGATCACGAAACGAATGCAGGCCCAGCAAGCTCGCCAACGCTTGTTGGTGAAAATCTTGTTTTTCACGTGGATGGACGAGACGTGCAATACATCATTGCACTCTCGAAAGTTGATGGAAAAACTGTCTGGAAAACCGAGCGGTCCTTTGACTATTCAGACGTGCCTGTCAATCAGCGAAAAGCCTACAGCATGCCGGGTGTGATTCAGACCAGCACAGGAAAGCAGATGGTCAGCACCGCCGCACAAGGTGTCTACGCCTATGATCTCAACGGCAAAGAACGATGGCGTGTCCGTCACAAAGGCTGGTCTGTTTTTCCGCGTCCCATCGGCGGTCATGGGTTGGTTTTTACAATCGTGGACCGCGACTACCCAGAGTTATGGGCTATTCGCGATGATGGCAAAGGCGATGTCACCACCACACATGTGGCTTGGAAAGTAACTCGTGGCATGCCCGCCAGATGCACGCCACTGCTCATCGGCGATTTACTTTATTTGGTCAATCACGAAGGAATCATGACCTGTCTCGAATCAGAAACCGGCAAAACCGTGTGGAAGCAAAGATTGCCAGGCAAATACTCGGCGACTCCCATTCACACCAACGAACGAATCTACCTTTTCAACGAAGACGCACATTGCACGATCATTCAACCGGGGCGTAAATTCCAAACCATATCGGAGAGTTCCCTCGATCCACAACAACTGTTGGCTACCCCTGCGGTGGATAGTAACGCTTTCATCGTCCGCACCGCCGGATTTCTATACCGGATAAGAGATGGTGCGAAGCGGAAAGAGACTTCTACCGCCAAAAACGAATTTGTCGGATCATGGGATATCGGGCGACCAGAGTCCGGAGGAAAACCAAAATTCATCATGACCCTGAAAGCTGATTACTCCGCTACCAAAAGCCATGTTCCCAACGCCACTGGCCAATGGAAAATGGTCAATGGCGAAGCGCAAGTTATCTGGAGCGATGGTTGGCGAGACATTATCCGCAAAGACGGAAAACGTTTTCGCAAGATTGCCTTCGATCCTGGATCAGACTTCAATGCACCTGCGAACAATACAGACAACGCAAGCAAGCAGTAAATCCCTACTTTCGTGGTACGACGACGTACAAGAGCACAAACGACGCCGTTTTCAAGTCGAAAACTGTCATCCACAGGGAATCTCAACTGGGCAGTTACCCCAACGATCACGAACTGCGTTTTGAATATCAAGCACAAGACGTGAAACCTGCTTACCTGAAGCAGATCCCATCCGATTCATTCACCGACAAGCGCCTCATCTATCGACGCACTCATGAGGATTACCTGCAGGCCCCAATCGCAAAGATGACGCTGGTCGCACCCACTTATCCGCCAACCCCGGTGATGATCTGAGAATTCGCTTGGGATTACCGTCAGCTGACTGTGGCTTTATCACAACCTTGCATGGATGCCAAGCATGCCATTGGCATCTCCCTTGCTGTGAATGCACATGCCCTCCTGAAAATGCTTTTTTTCCGACAACATACTGAGACTGTTAGGCCCACACTTTGACCATGAATTTATCGCAACAATGTTGCGGTATCCTGGTAAGGGCGTGGTGATCAACAAGCTTGGCAGCTTCATTCTGAAATGAGGACAAAATGACACACAGTCTGCTAGCTACTCTGTCCCCTGGTCCTCTCGATATCGTCGGTGATGTACATGGTGAAATTGATCCATTGCTCTCACTGATGCATCATCTCGGATACAACAAAGACGGATGGCATCCGAACAATCGCAAGCTTGTCTTTGTTGGTGATCTTACGGACCGCGGACCTGATAGCTTGGCCGTTGTAAATCTTGTGCAGACACTGACAGAAGCACGACGGGCACAGTGCGTACTCGGAAACCACGAATTGAATATCCTGCTCGAGCAACGAAAACACGATAATGGATGGTTCTATGGGGAAGAATTTTCAGACAACGGTTACATCGTTCCACAAAGACTTGCCAACGACACGAGTCGTAATCGAGTGCTCAAATTTTTCCGGTCGCTACCGATCGCTCTGGAGCGTGAAGATCTGCGTGTGATCCATGCTTGTTGGCACACAGCAATGACACAGTCACTTAAGGCGAGCACAGACGCAATCACTCTTATTGATCAGCATGCTGATCTCATCACAAAACGCATCGAGCACTCTGGCCTCGACCAAGTTGACACTTCACTGGAGCACCAAAACCAGAATCCTGTCCGAAGGCTTACATCAGGTCCAGAAGCACGAATTTGCCCTCCCTTTTTCGCAAGTGGAAAAACGAGGCATGAACAACGTGTCCACTGGTGGAATGACCACAAGGGAATATTTTGCGTCTTCGGTCATTACTCCATCGCCGATGGTAAACCACGGGGCAACGATTCATCATTCTGCATTGACTATGGTGTTGGCAAACGTTGGACTGAACGTCGAAACGGAACGACGAGCGGATTCGCATTAAAGCTTGCTGCCCTGCGATGGCCCGAGAAGTTGGTCGTTTTCGATGAGGGAGAATCGAAACAACTCTGACGTTCCGCAACCTCGAGACATGGCCATCGTGAGGGCCAAAACTTGGAAGTAGCCGACGAGGTGCGGCAAATTGTGATCTTGATTCCGAGATCGCAGCAAGTGAAATGTTTCGGAGACTTGGTTACACTGGAATGGTGTCGTCTTCAGGCCTGCAGAATCCACCCCTTGGTCCTAACTCCTGCAGAATGCACATCACAAATGCGGGCATGAATCCCGACGTTTCTCCCCTGCCCTTCCACCCTTCCCTGTAACATGATTTCGCGATCACCGAAGTTCGCGTTCGCCATCCTGCTGATACCTCTGCTGGGGATGATGACACAGACTCAGTCCGCGAGGGCTGATGAAGATGTTGTGATGTCTGATTCAGCAGTGGTTGGATTCTTACGAGAATATTGTCTGGAATGTCACAACACTCAGGAAGCAGAATCTGGACTTGATTTGAGCGCATTTTCCAAAGCTGCTGACATCACAAAATCTGTAGCAGCGTGGAACCAAATTGCTGCCCGTGTAGGCGATCGGCAAATGCCACCGGCGGATAGCAAGATGCCTGAACCGGAAACAAGAACACAATTCGTCCGCTGGATCCAAAGCACCCTATCCAAGCACATCTGTGATGATGGTGTTACGGCAGGGCAACCTGTTATCCGACGCATGAACCGGACCGAGTACGCTAACACCGTCCGCGATCTATTGGGGATACCCATCAATGCGGGACACGCCTTACCGAATGATGGCGCTGGTGGAGAAGGTTTTGACAACGCTGCTGAAATATTGTTTGTCTCACCAATTTATGCAGAGAAGTATCTACAAGCTGCCAAAACAGCAATCGGCCATGCGTTGAAAGATCCTACCGATCGGCAGCGTCTGATTGTGGCTTCTCCGAAAGAGGGACAAACGCCGAACCAGGCTGCTCGCCTTGTTCTTGCTAACTTTTTGCCACGAGCATTTCGCCGTCCTGTTAGCAAGATCGAAATTGACGAGTACGCCGCATTGTTCAACAAGGATTTTGCTGTGGACCAATCCTACGACAGTGCAGTTGAATTCGCATTAATAGCCGCCATGGTTTCACCAAAATTTCTGTTCCTGTATGAGCAACCAAGTGCCCCCGGCAACCAAACCTTGGTCTCTCATCACGAGATCGCTTCACGTTTGTCATATTTTTTGTGGGCATCCATGCCTGATCAGGAACTAATGCAATTAGCCGATGAAAAAAAGCTACACGATGTTGACGTGCTCACAACACAAGTAAAACGCATGTTACGAAGCGAGGTAGACTCGCGAGGTTTGCGACGTGATTCGAAAGTGCGTGGCTTCGCATCAAGCTTCATTGAACAGTGGCTCGGAACACGTGCACTCGGACGAGAGTTCAAGCCAGATACCTCGGTTGCGCCGCGTTACGATTCTGAGTTGGAAGGTGGGATGAAGTATGAACCTATTTTCTTTTTTGAGGATCTACTATCTGACAATCGTTCGCTGCTGAACCTGATTGATTCTGATTTCACATACGTGAATCGGCGATTGGCTAACCACTATGGCGTTCGCGGCGAATTCCGCGAGCAACCAAAGCGGGTCACATTGAAGGAGAGTGACAGGCGTGGAGGCTTACTGGGAATGGGCGCGGTGTTGGCCGTAAGCTCTTTACCACACCGAACCAGTCCCGTACTGCGAGGCAAATGGATTCTTGACACCATGCTGGGAACCCCACCGCCACCCCCACCCCCTGATGTGCCAGTACTCGAAGAGGCGACCAACAAATCTGGTAAGTTCAAATCGCTTCGAGAACAACTTGAAAGTCATCGGTCGAACCCAACATGCGCGTCGTGTCACAACGCGATGGATCCACTTGGTTTCGGATTAGAGAATTACGATGTCCTCGGTAGCTGGAGAACTGAGGCGGGCGGCACACCGATCGACGCATCGGGCAGCCTGCCAGACGGAAAAGAGTTCGACGGGCCAAAAGAACTCAAACAAATGCTGCTGAATCGCAAAGATCAGTTCGCCCGGAATTTGACGCGAAAAATGTTAGGTTATTCATTGGGTCGCAGCCTGACCGCTGAAGACAATTGTGTTATCGACTCAATTGCTGAAAAGCTCGCCAAGGAAGACTACCGAACCCAAACCTTGATTGTCGAGATCGTCAAAAGTGTTCCATTTCGATATAAACAGGTCACACTCCCTGCCAAATGAGATCCCCCATGGTTTATCCCCGCCCTCAACAACCTTGTTGGCATTCTCCGTTGACAAGACGAAGCCTTCTTCGTGGTACTGGAGCGGCGCTGGCATTGCCGTGGCTGGAAGCCATGATAAAGACAAAAGCATCGGCAGCAGAGAAGGATGGAAGCAATCCGACCGATGCTCCCCTACGAATGGCGGCCTTATTCGTGCCCAATGGTGTCCGCCAAGACCAATGGACCCCAACGGAAACGGGACACAACTATGAACTTTCGCCCACCCTACAACCTCTGGCAAAACTAAAAGACCAACTGCTAGTGCTGACCAATCTGTGGAATCAGGGAAGCAATATCGGGGATGGTCACTACGTCAAAACGTCGGGTTTCCTAACCTGCACGACCATCAATAAATCTCTGGGAATCGACCTGAACTGCAATGGTCAGTCCATGGATCAGGTCGCAGCAAACCACGCCGGTAGACAGACTCCGATCCCTTCGCTGGAACTGGGCATCGATCCAGTAACCACAGGTGTGGACACGAACGTTGGCTACACCCGTGTTTATGGATCACACATAGCGTGGTCGGGACCGACCAGTCCCTTGGCCAGGGAACTGAATCCAAAAATGGTCTTTGAACGACTGTTCCGTGCATCGAACCCGAAAAAAGAAACGATTGCACGCGACCGCTTGCTTTTAGATCGTGTGCTGACAGATGCCAAAGAATTGAAACAGAAGCTCGGAGCATCCGATCGGCAGCGAATGGACGAATACCTGCAATCAGTTCGATCCATTGAAAAGCGACTTCAGAATCAACAGTCAGGCGCCATCAGAAATTGGCGTCCGCTGGTCGATCTTAAACCAAAAGATCGGCCAGATCCGGATGCTCCCGATCAGTACCCAGAACAGGTACAGTTGATGTTGGACATGATCGCTTTGGCTTTCCAAACCGATACCACACGGGTCTGCACGTTCATGTTTGGTAACGCCGTCAGTGGTCGCAACTTTTCATTCCTTGAGGGCGTCACCGGTGGGCATCACGATACGTCCCACCACCAAAACAGCGAAGACAAATTGCGACAGTATCAATTGATCAACCTGTGGCACATACAGCAGTATGCGTACCTGCTTGAAAAGCTCGCAGGGATGCAGGAACGCGACGGAACGGTACTCGAAAATTCGATGATCTTGTATGGCTCGGGTTTGCGTGACGGAAACAGTCACAACCCACACAATCTGCCGATCCTTGTTGGCGGCAGCGGCAGTGGCAAAATCGCAACAGGACAGCATCTGCAGTATGGACCGGATACGCCACTTGCCAATTTATATGCTGGCTTGCTGAATGCATTTGACAAGAAAACAACGAATTTTGCCGACAGCACCGAGATATTGCCGGGAGTGTTGACCTAGATCATCCGCGTGCTGATGCAATTTCGCCCGACCTGACAGCAACGTTTCCACCGTGAAGCACACAAGTCTCGATTTGCAATGCATCGGTCTGCCAACTACAAAACTCGTTTGCCTCATTGCAGTTCCAACAGTCGTTGCACTTCGACCCCAAACGACAATTCAACTGCAGGAGGGGCGCCTGCCTTTAGTGCTTGACTTGCCACTTCTCATCAAAGAAGTCAGCGGCAACGACCTTTCCTGGCCATAACGAATCCGCCGGCGTTTTAAGATCGATAATCGCCCAGTCCGGCAATTTGGGTACCTGACGTGCGTTATTCAAATAAGCATATTCCCGATAGGTAAATCCGCTATTGAGCACCACATATCGGCTGGGATTGGCTGGATTAGGATAAATCATTGCCGGAACATGATCGGCAGCACTGAATTTTTGGTCGCCCATCCTGACATGCTCGTCTGTCCATTCAATGGGTAATTTCTCGATTACAGATTTCATAACAGCATTGCTTTGTGGGTCACCGAACAATATCAGGTGATTGTTTTTCAGATCATCTTGCGTGATTTCGGTATCGTCTTTGACCACGGCATCACCGCGAAAGTGTCGCCGCCACTCGACGACCAGATGCTTCAGTTCGGACTGTGTCCAGCGGCCAACCAATTCCTGTCGTGCCTGACCAGTTGGCCTGACAACGATAAATGAATCCATGAAGGCGTCATCGATCGGACCCTGTAAGTTGTGGACTTTTTGCAAACCTTTCACTTGTGGCTGTCCCAGTCGCCAGACTCCAGATTCCCGATATAAATCGCACTGCCACGAACCATCGGTTTCTGGTTGAGACGCAATGATGGGCGTCTGCTTTGATGAAGAAAAAGCGATTGAAACAGGTTGGTCGGGACGAAAAGAGCTACGGCCGGCTGGGATCGACAATCGTAAACTTGTAACGTTATTAGCGTTGATTTCGATCGCATTGTTCTGAGGAATCAGTTTGGCCCGGACCGTGGATGGTTCCCAATGCTGATCCATGCCAGTCACGGTCAACCAATGCAACCGATTATATTTGAGAGTGAATGTGGCAAAGTGCAATTCAGTAGGCAATTTTGCACGCCCCACCTCAGCCAGGTGGTCCATTTTCTCCTCAATGATTTTTATCGAGACTGGGTCAATCGTATGCTTGGTCTCAGGTCCGATGATATGAGTGAGCTTAAGGTTTCGTTGAGCGAGCGCAGTTTCCATGATATCAGCGGCTTGTTTTTGGATATCCAATTCACCGCTGTACGCCACCGTTGGCAATTGATACAGATTGTCGGCGTAGCCCGGGCAGTCGTACATTCTCCAAAGCTTTCGTTCAAAATCTGTGGGTGTCAGAGTTTCCTTCTGAAAAGAACGCAGGAACTCTGGCGTTTCCGAAAACCCAGCTCCAGGGTTGGCCGCAAAAAACAGGTCAGAATAGTGAACCGCCATTTGCCAGCACCCAGCGCCTCCCATGGAAAAACCTCGCACTGCGATTCGATCATCGTCGATCTTGTAATGCTGACTGGCATGTTCCAACGCTTCCAATACATCCACCTCACCAGCAAATTTGAAGGCATTGCTATAGCGACCATAAGGATGCAGAACAATTGTATCTTGAGGAGTGAAGCGACCAGGTCGGATCATACGTTCTGCGATGAACACCGACTCGCTCGAGCGCTCACCCCGCCCATGGAACCACAAGTCAAGCCGATACCGCGTGTGACCCACGTCAGTGTATGAATCGGGAATCACAAGACCATAAGGCTGCACAGTACGGTCAATGCGAGAACGGAATCCACGAACAACAAGTCCTTTTTGGGTGGTCCAAGGAGCCTCACCCTTCAACAGTGCTTCCGCGCGGTTTTGGCCTTCGGCAAGTATTTTACTGGCATTTTTTACATCGCGAACGGAAAAGAGCTCTCGATACTGAACACCATGATCGACCGCCCGCAAGAAAATCTCTACATCGGGTAACAGATCCACCGTCCGCTGGTCACTTCGTTGCCTTAGTTGTTTGACCAACTGACGCAAATTTTTCAGACCAGCTTCCAATCCCTTTCGTTCCTGTTCCGTCAGTTGCACACCAACTGGTGGCACAGCCCGAACCTTTTCCGGGATGTTATCCTGCAGTCCATCTGCCCGCACCAGTATGCAAGACATCGAATAAGAGCAGACTGCGACCAGAGCCAGGTAAAGTAGTCGGTGTTTCATCTTGAAATTTATCCGCGCAGGAAAGAGATTCAATACTCGAATTGTAGCCCAACCTAACCGGTGAAGGTGCCAGAACCATGTGACGGGGCCATCTGCACACGACAATATCAGCGGCACATCTGAACGGCAAATCCTAACGTTGTCACTCCTGCCTCAAACGCAGCCGTACTCGAGTGCCATCCAACGGTTTTGTCGAGACGCCCGCCTTGGGTTCATTGTCTTCGGCAACCGCCTCAAATTCGAATAACTTAACAATACCACCCACCACGAGTGACGCCTCCAACTCGCTCAAATGCTTCCCTGGACAGACCCTCGCGCCATGTCCAAATCCAAAATGCAAATGATCTTTGCTGCAGCCGCTCTCGTCGATGGTGTCCCAGCGTTCTGGGTGAAATTCGTCGGCTGGGTAACCCGTTTTGCTTTCGCCCCAAAATTCCTCCACACGATTCGAATACCATACATCGAGGGGTACATGTGCTGTCTCTTATACACATCTCCGAGCCCACGAGACCGAGGCTGATCTCGT
>CAJXTM010000029.1 GCA_913061385.1 uncultured Rhodopirellula sp.
GTCGGCAGCGTCAGATGTGTATAAGAGACAGGCCACATGGCTGTTGGGATCGAAACCCTTTTCAGTGATTGTTTTGAGAAGCTCACCGCGAGGTGTCATGACCTCTGGAAGACTTTTAACTTCTCCCTCTCCTGTGATGAGCGGGTGATCCATGGATTTTCGCCATGACTTATCTGGCCCGTGCAGCAGAGTGCTGCAAAGATGAAGGTAAAAGGGACCGTCCTTGTTCTCTTCGATGAACTCTAGAGCTGCCACCGTCGTCCACTCTGGGTTGTGGATGGAATAGGGCTGGTGCGCGTTCTCCGGATAGACGTGCTTCGCCCAGGAAAAGCCCAGCGTTTTGAGGTAGCGACGCATCCAAAGTTCGTTGTGTTGGAACTGAGCCGAGGTCTCAGGACCAGGACTCGCGTCTTTGGGAATATCAATCCATCTGTTTTTCCCTTTGTAAAACTCCGGAAAATCCAAACTCGAAGTGAGGTGGAATTTCCCAACAAATCCCGTGATATAGCCGGATTTACGGAGAACATTTCCAACGTTCATATTGTCGCGTTCCAGTGCAACATTGAAATTGGGAAGCCCCTGATTTTCTTTACCGCCGACGGCTTCGGCGTAACGTTTACTATGCGAGTTACCGGCAAAGCGACCGGTCAAAAAGGTGTATCGAGATGGAGTACAGACCGAACTGCTGACGTAGGCACGCGTGAACTTCATCCCTTCCTCTGCCATGCGGTCCAGATTCGGCGTGTAGGTGTCGCCCCCAAATGCGGCGATGCTAGATGGGTTCTGATCATCAATTAGAAACATGATGATGTTAGGACGCTGTCCGCGGGCGACTGTGCCAGCCATTACCAACAAACAGAAGATCGAAACTGAGACAACCGTTTTCATGGCGAGATGTTTTGATGACAGGGTGAGGTTTTTGGAAAACAGCATGTGCGGTGGATCGCGTTCCCATCCGAGCGGGGAATTACTATGATTCGGGATTTTGGATTCTTTATTTTGCTTCGCGCGCTTTTATACGTTCGGCTTTCTGTTTTTCGCGTGCCGCTTTCTTTTCATCTTTCGACATCTTTTTGGCTGGTGCACCGGCATCAGGATTCCAGCGTTTTTCCTGCTTGCTTATCGGGTCTGCCATTTCGTCGAGCCATGCATTGTATTTGTCCCTGAGTTCGGAAACCACTTTCGGGTGCTTTGCAGCAAGGTCAGTGGTTTCGCTGAGATCTTTTTCGAGATCGAAAAGTTCGACACGACGTTTCTCTGCGACCATTTTCCAGTTCCCGCTGCGAATGGCCCACTTTCCATTGGCACCCGCAGAACTCCAATACAATTCGTCGTGGAGTTTGTCGGTTTCACCTTTGAGGGCGGGCAGGATGCTCTTGCCGTCCAGAGGTTTGTCCTTAGGCATGGGAAGCCCGGCGGCGTCGAGAGTAGTGGCAAACAAATCAGTCGACCACATGGGAACGTCGCATTTTTTCCCGCCTTCCAGTTGGGCCGGCCACGACACAATGAACGGGACATGAACTCCGCCCTCGTAGTCCATCTGCTTGAAGCCGCGAAGCGGTGCATTGTCGGCGTTCATGGCACCGGAACCGCCATTGTCCGTGAGAAAGATCAGCAGAGTATTGTCAAAAATGTCGTGCTTCTCCAGCGATTTTACGATCTCGCCCACTCCCATATCAAGATGCTTGATCATGGCCATGAGCGTGTCGCGTGTTTCGTCTCCGGTAACTTTCTTGATGTCTTCTTCGGGAGCCTCCGGGGGAGCATGAACTGCGTTGTAAGCGACATAGAGAAAGAAAGGGGCCTCCTTGTGGCGGTTGATAAAATCGACCGCTTCCTCAGTGATTCGAGTCGTCAGGTAGCCTTCTTCTTTGATGGGTTTGAGGCCACGATAAATGGGGTGGTCCATGCTTGAGTGGTCAAAGTAGGGATGTGCCCCGCGCCCCATGAAGCCATAGAACTCATCGAACCCTCGATTCATGGCGTGGTACTCTTCAGTGAGTCCGAGATGCCACTTACCCAATGCACCCGAAACGTAACCGGCTGGCCCCAGTCGCTGAGGAATAAATACTTCATCAAGGGGAACGCCTGAGCCTCCCTCCCCTGCTGTGTAGATTCCGAATCGCTGCTGATAGCGACCTGTCATGAGTCCTGCACGAGTCGGTGAACACACATGTCCACTGGTGTAGCCCTGGGTACAGATGATGGAAGAATGTGCAAGAGCATCTATATTCGGTGTGCTGACTTCTGGCGGGGAGTGCGGGTTGTAGCTGACATCGGCATAGCCCTGATCATCTGTGAGAATGATGACGATGTTCGGTTTCTCGTCCGCCAAAACGAGGGAGGTCATTCCGACCAAACTCAGGAACAATGATTTCAGTACGTGTCGAAGTTTCATGGTTATTATTCTGTTTGTTTCCATGCCTAAATGAATGGGGGTATTTGAAACAGATGTTCAAACTGTTCACGGATCAGCGGTGATTCGAATCGGGCAGCTTCAAACGCTTGCCTGCGTTGTCATCTGTCCGTGTTACTTCCGCTTTTCCTTGACGCTCTTTTTTCCGTGCGTGACACGGTGAACGTATGCTGCCGTTTCACGCTGTGTGAGACTTCCAGACTTATCGCGGTCGGTCCTCTTGAAGACATTCTCGATGTGATTGCCGCTCGTGGAGATCGAGGCAAACTCTTTGGCGTCGAGCCTGCCATCCCTGTTTTTGTCTGCTTGATTGAACCATTCGCCAGGTGTTTTTCGCGAGAGTTTCCACCATGACACCTTGCTAATTGCTTCAACGAATTCGGCCGCAGCGAGTGCACCGTCACTGTCTTTGTCGCACTTGCGAAATGAGTCCGGACCGTGCTTTGGTGAGTGAAAAATGTACTTACTGAACTCAACGTAGCTGACTGAGTCACTGGCGTCTTTATCGACTTCCTTGAACAGCTCTCGCTCCGTCATCGCAAGCCGCTTTTCACCAAGCGGTGATGGCTCACCGACTGGAGGCGTGAAGGTAATAGTCTTGATGAGCCCGTCTTTTCCAAAGGAGGCTTTCACCCCAAGCCCTGCCCGTGGTGCCTGTTCACTTCTCACTGGCAGCCCGACGTAATAGACCTTTGACTTTGAGTTCATGTATAGCTTGTGAAGGTGCTCGCCACTCTGCTGGACACCAAACTTTTTTCCTGAGGAGTCGACGCTCGTAAGCGTACCGACGACAACGGATCGATCTGGTTGCTGGCTGTTCGGCTTAGCCTGGACATTCAAGGCGATAACTAAAAAGGTACTGACCAGAAATGCAACTTTGAAAATTGATGCTTTTGCTGTCATGCGAATAACTCCATGATTGGCTCTTCCCCGTCACCGACGGTCATGGGCCGACCAGAAGGTGAGATAGCTGGTTTTTCGATTTCCATTCCAGCCGCGAGTGCAATGCTGGCGTGAAAAGCTCCCACCGAGACGGCATTCTCATCAACGTAATATCCAGCGTCGTCACTCTTGCCGTAAACAAACCCTGCCTTGGTGCCTCCACCTGCCAGAATAGTGGAAAAGCAGACCGGGTGATGACTTCGGCCATCACCATCGAAGTTTGGTTTTCGACCGAATTCCGTCGCGACGACAACCAGCGTTGAGTCCAACATCCCACGCCGCTGGAGGTCGTTGATGAGTGTTGCAAATGCTTGGTCGAAGACCGGTGCTACATCACCCATTTCGTCGGCGAGCGCTTTATGGTGATCCCAACCGTCGTGCTTTACCTCGACAAAACGGACGCCAGAACCAACTAATCGGCGAGCAAGTAGGCACCCTTGGCCGAATGAGTTGTTGCCATATGCTTCCCGTTGTTCTTGAGACTCACCCGACAGGTCGAATGCTTTCAGTTCCTGACTTTTCATCAATGCGAGAGCATCGTCGTAGAAACTGTTGTAAGCATTGACCCCCTTATCATTGAATTTCATCCGGAAGTTCGCATCGAGCTCGTTCAGTAATGTCAGTCGCTTTTTTGCCGCGGACTTGCCGCCGATTGATTTAACATCATTGATCCCTTGGTTAGGATCACCGATCGCGAGAGGTGCATAGCCGGATGGGAAGAACCCGTTCCCCTGGTCGGAACGGCGGTTGATACACACGCTTGATGGCAACGTTTTGCTGCTCCGTCCTAAATAGTGAGCCCCCCAAGCCCCGAGGTTGGGGTGTAGAATGGTGCCGCGTTTCTCAAAAGCGGTCCTCATGAAGTACTGAGCAGGCGCGTGGACACCGATTTTGGCCTCCATCGAGCGGATCAAGCAGACACGATTCGCGATCGACGCAAACTTCGGAAAGAAATCGGTGACCTGGAAGTCGGCTGATGTGTTAATCGTCTTTGCCGGACCTTTGGATTTACCCTGCTTTGGGTCCAATGAGTCGATGTGACTCAAACCACCGCTAAGCATCAACCAGATCACGCTCTTTGCTTTACCAAACGCGGCCGGCTTCTCGTCTGCCAATTCTGCAGCAACGAACTGTGCCGCTGGAAGGATACTCAGGCCGAACGAAGTGGCCGCGCATCGCTCTACGAACTGCCTGCGCGAAGGTGTGTCTAAAGAGTTAAGAAGTTGTTTCATGTCGGATCAGACCGTTAAGGATCGTTCTGGAAATGAATGCGGTGGCGAATGTCGGTCGTTATTGAATGAACAGGAATTCACGGGAGTTCAGCAGAGCCCAGGTGATGTCGCCCAGGTTTAGTCCTTGGTCGAGTGCGGAAATGCACTGTTCCATGTCTTGCTCACTTGGAGCTCGTGACAGGCATGTGCGGTACAGGGAAGTGATCTGCATAGCTCGCATGCTTTTGTTTCTGGCTGCCTCGACATCTGATGCTTTACCCATCAGACTTTCCATGACTTCACCATTCATCATCGTCAACGATTCGGTGATACCGCCTTCGGTCGATCCATCATCAGCAACGGCACGAGCTGACTGACCTGCGACTCTTAGAAAGTGTGTGGGTGGCATTGGTTGTGGCAATTCAGAAGCCCGCATCCACGAATTTTCGCCGCGGAGTTTGACTTTCCGTTTGCTGGACCCCATGAACAGACCGCGCCCGCCGTCACCTTTGGAAGATTTTTTACCCTGTCGCGTATCCAACAGTGTCGTTGCAAATTCAAAAATCTTCTCACGATCTTTTGCGATGTTTTTTCTATCGTTCTCAAATTCAAATGGAAAAACCAAACGCTCCATCATTGGTGCATGATTGGTCTTGATTCGGTCGATCTCCGGGCCTCGCAGGAGGAGAACAATGGAGTCCCATGCCTGCTCAGCCGTCATGCGACGTAATAACGGGCCAGAGAATCGAAAGTCCTCGCCCTCAGGCGGCGTCACGCTGACCTTCTGCTGGTACGCTTTCGTATTCAAAACAACTCGCTGGAACTCGCGGAGATCGAAGTCGACATCTCGCATGATCTGAGCGAGAAACTTTAGCAGTTCCGGGTTCGTAGCTTTTTCCAGGACGTCAAGGTCCGTCACCGGTTCCTTCACAGCGACGCCAAAGAACTTCTTCCAGATACGGTTAGCGATCGCCTCGGCGAACCGTGGGTTCTTGGGTGATGTCATCCAGCGCGCGAATAGATCCCTCAGATGTCGAGGGTCGGTGGTCGTCACGTTTGCCCGCCTGGTACCTTCCCATGTAATGAACTTCGGAACGGCTTTCTCGCCGGGTTGCGCGTCATCATAGGCGTAGTCTTCCGGGAATTCGGTCGCGCGACCCTGCTCATAGACAACTCGTTCCATGTTTGGCTGAAGCAAGGAGACGAGATTCGCTTTCGAAAAACGTTCATCACGCAGCGTTATCGCCGGCTTACGAGTGTCGACACGCTCAAAGGCGGTTGAGCCGAAAAACGAAGCCATTTCGTAGAAGTCTCGCTGAGTCCATTCGGCGAAGGGGTGGTCATGGCACTGCGCACAGGCCACATTGGCCCCAAGAAAAGTGGTCAGCGTGTTGGAAAGGCTATCCAGCGGCATGCTGGCATCTCGCAAGAGGTACGCGGTGGCGCCATTCTCTCCAAGCCGGCCTTCTGCGGTTAACATGTCGTGGACCAATTCATCCCATGGACGATTCTCCCGAAGTTGTGACTTCAGCCATGTGTGAAAAGTCCAAGTCTTTCCAATACGGTAATAGTCATCCTTCACGCGAAGCATGTCTCCCAGCCAGTTGAACATGTGAGACTCGTGCCCGGGAGACTCCAGCAGGTTATCGATCAACCTCGCTCGACGGTCTTTCCGCTTGTCCTCGTAAAAGTTTATAAGTTCCTTCTGCGTTGGAATTCGACCAATCAAATCCAGATACACACGACGGACGAATTGAACATCGCTAACTGGCGGATTTGGTCGTAGTTCGTGCTTCTTCAGATCAAGCTGAATGATCGCGTCAATTCGCGAGGAAGCTTTCACTGGGTTATCAGCACGTGCATTCGTTACTGGAACCATAAGGCCCATTAGCAGGATGCTGTATCTGATGGAGCTTCGAATCATTGACATAAGTAAAAAGAGGAGTTGAGTATTTTCGTGTCGCGAGGTTATTACGAAACCGAACGGGGATGGAGTCTCCACCTACGGCTGTTCTGCGACGACGACCCGGATTTGATCGACTGCCGAACTCGCTGAAAGGTCAAGTGACAAAGTCCGACGATCCCGGCTGAGTGCCACATTATCTCTACCTGAGTCAGGCAGGTCATCTGGTCGGGTTGGCTCAATGCCACGCCGCGTGTCTCCATAATCGCCCAGCGGATGCCCGAGCAGTTCGTCTGTCCTGATGAGATGGGTGGTCCCACCAATCAGCCCGAGAATCGGCCGATCGAATGTGATCTGCCCGATAACCCTGGCTCCGTCGGTTTCGCCCCGAGTGAACTCGCCGATTGGATTGAGTTGTAGCAAATAGCTCCGAATCAAATGCCCCGCAGCAATCGCTTGTTTATTCCGGCGTCGAACTCGAATGTACTGCCCCGGCTCCGTGACGTTAACTTTGAGATCTGATCTCAGCAGAACTTGTGAACGCTCATGGAATACCAAAATGCGTTCGCTGTCCTCGCATCTTCCCGGTACGAAGTTGGGGCCAGGCGAAACGAACTTCATTAGTCCAGTCGCCTGCAAGACACCGGACGTGACCGGCCACGCGTCTTCATAGCGCTCCGTCGAATAGTCCACTGTGTCGATGGAGTCAGCGTTTGGTCTAGAGCGAACGGCGTTGCCTTCGCGAACAAGCTGAGGCGTATCCTTGACCTCAGCAAGGCTGACCTCCACTTCTCCTTCGAAGACGCAGACATCGGTTTCACCATCTCCACCCACCGAGACACCAAACGCAGTCCCCAAATCAACGACATCCATTGCCGGCGTGAGCACTTCGAAACCCACCGCAGACTCCGGTATGGACGCCGTCAGGATTCCACTGGTCAGGACTGTTTTATATGTCGACAAAATCTCAAACTCTGCCGGACCCTGAAGCGTTACCGTGGCACCATTAAGGAAGTCTAGTCGCGCCAGACCAGTCTCCAAATGCAGCTTGCCTTCACCGAGTCGGTCTCCCAGAACTCGTTCTTCGCCTCCCCATCTCGCATGGGACGTGTACTCAACAGTGGCAATCGCTGGAACGCCACCATCTCGCGGTGGTTCAGTGTCAGACCATATCAGGAACACGAAAAGTGATGCAGCTGTAGCCAGCACCACCAATGCGAGTGCACGTTGTGCAAACTGAAATTGTGACGCTGTGTTCCGCTTGGATTCGACCACAGAAGGATCGAAATCCGGCGATTCCGAGGGAATGTCCGTTTCTAGATCAGCCGCGTTTCCTGACTCGACTGCACGACCATGCTCATGGATTAACCCCGTCAATAAACGCAAGTCGTTGAATTGCCGCACACGATCAGGTGAGTTTGATAGCTCACGATTTAATGACTCCAGATCGCCTGTACCAATCGCGTCTTCCAGATACAAGGTGGTCAGACGCAGGAATTTTTCATCATTCATGAGATGGAATCTCCCGTGTCGAGTGCCGCCATTTTCTGGTGTATGCACTGGGCAAGCGTGACATAAATGCGCTGCAAAGCCTTGTACACAGCATCTGGTTTTCTCCCGAGTTTCTCAGCCACCCGATTTCCGCGCAACCCTTCAAAGTAACGCATCCGTATCGTTTGACGTGACTTTTCGCTCAATGCTTCAAGGCAGTCATGAAGTGCGTCGGCTCGCAGAGGTATGTCAGCAGTGCCGCGACGCTCAAACTCCGCGTCCACAAGATCAAGGATGGAGTCGTCAAGCAACGCGACTTGGTATTTCCGTTGACGAATCAACTCGTAACATCGGTTGCGGAGCACCCTCCACGA
This sequence comes from uncultured Rhodopirellula sp., assembly GCA_913061385.1. GTDB lineage: Bacteria > Planctomycetota > Planctomycetia > Pirellulales > Pirellulaceae > Rubripirellula. The sequence continues at coordinate 8,338 of CAJXTM010000029.1, forward strand.
CCAGCCACGCAGATGCTGAGGTCCCTCGAAAATGTCCTGGTTTTCGAACACTTTTGCCAACATATCTTGATAGGCATCTTCAGACAGGTGGGACTGGCGCAGAATCGACCAGGCCAAGGCGATCTGCTTCGTCCGTTCGGGCATCAACACGGTGAGGATTTCAGTACGGTCCATGTACTCTATCATGCGCGAGCTCAGAAAGTGTGGACATGTTTTTGGGGAAACTATCTGTTAATCCTACGGTAACCCTAAAAGCCGGATTTCTCGCAGCAGGGGGCGATATTTGCCAATTTCCGACCTTCCACTCAATTTAATTCGATTCAATACCTGAGGCACGCCGGCTTGACTCACTCCCGTAAACCGAGCAGGTTCCGACCTTTCCAGAGCCACGCAACGACTGGCAATCCTGGCTCGATCTATACCATTCGGGCAACGATTCGTTTGTTCGCATTTGGGCTTCGTGATAGCTGAAACGGGGTTCATGTGCAAAACGCAACTTGCGGCGAGCGACGCAAGTTGTTGATACAAAAAGTCGCAACTCAACGGGCCCCTGCTCGCATCGTGGATGCCTGCCGCTGGTAATCAAGCCAGCAGGGCAACTTTCTCTTGAGCATCGGTGGATGCCCGATACGTTCAAGCAGCCAAGTCGCGGTGTGCGAAGCCTTGCAGAAGATTTGCCATCGCTCGAGAGTTTGAACAGAGAGAAGTTCGAAAAGCAATCACCCCAGCGTCCTTCAATTGATCAAGGTCTCCAAAGTCCACTCCGTCGGCCTTCTTCTGTTTCAGCTCCGTCGTCTCAACTGCAATCATAATAAAAGGGTTGGCCGAGTTTCGGTGTCAGCTCGCAATTGGCTCATGGTGACGTTGGTTCCAATGCGTATGAAAGGGCCGATTTAAATCGTCATTGAGTGACCCACAATTACGGCTGAAATGTTGGATAGCTGTGCGATCAAAATATCGTGCTTTGCGTTTCCTAGTGTCGACTGAGGTTTTTCACCCTGCAGGTGAGAGCGATTGCGGAGACATTGCTGGTGTCGACACACAAGTCATGGTAGCTCGCATACTTGCTGCACAGAAAACTCAAAACTCGCTTTTGGCGTTTTCAATACTCGGCTGAACAAATCGACCACACGGGTACATTCCACATGGCTTAGCCATATTGCCGCTTCTTTTTTAAAAATAGAAACCCGTGTTTTTGTGGATCCGAAACCAGAACGGAAGCTTACGGCAAAACCATCGGTAATGAACCCACAGGACAAGCGTGATGGGTGGTTTCGCGATCCAGTGAAAGATTGGACGCCAGACTTTCACAAGTCGCTTATTGATCGATAGAGAATCGAATGACTCATCAAACACGGCAAACGTATAAAAAACCAACCACCTCACGCAACAACTAGAACGATAATCTTCCAGCCCAGGCCGCATTACATCAAAGATCAACACGATTCGGTCCTTTGCCGTGTTGTTAAACGCACTGTGTAAATTGAGATCAATGAACGCGAGGATCTCGCCTTCGACCCAGCTTCTCTGCTCACCACCCACCACCATCCCTGCATCGGGAAGAGGGGCCGGGACAACCAGAGGAAGATGACAGCGGGTGAACGCATTCGTCTCTCCGTTGTGTGCTTTGATGTCAGTTTTCGAGGGTAAACGCGAGACGTTACAGGTGACCGCTCCAATCTGACGCATGATTCTCTCGGTGGTGGGAAAACCTGAATTCGTTTTCAAGCCCCATCCCATGATGCTGCAGGCCGTCCAAGAGTTGGTGGTGGACAGAAGCTGGTTGTCGTACGCACTTATGAAGGTGTCTCCTCGCCTATTTACATAATCGAGAATCTCTTCTCGCATCACAACGTAGTTTTCAGTAACAAGCTTTTCAAAAGTTAGCTCAGAAGGATCAACAAACTTTGGCTCGTTGAGGGCCTCAATAAACTTCGATGCCTGACTCCCGTGATCTTGATACAGTTCAAATACCGATAGTATTCCCTTGCGTTTAAACCCTTCTCGAATGCCAAACTGATGCAGTTGCGAAGCGATCCAAAAACAAGAAAAGACGATTAAAAAGGTAGACGAAAAAAGACAACACAGGACAATGAATAAGGGAATGACGAAACCACCGATTCCAACTAACAGAACTAGTGACTTCGAGGTTTTTCGATTCGATTTATTTTTGATTTCCAAAGTGCAAACTCGCGAATGAATCGAATTCTGGTCTTTATCGCTTCTGCGATGAGCTTACACAGATAGACAATCGCTGCCAGCACCAACATAAACTTTTAAACAACAAACCCGTTCCCAAGCAACTTTGGATGCGCAATTGCTTGTCTTTTGAAGGGAGAATCGATATTCCGTTAAAACTCGCGGATTCACTATCAAACGAAAAGCGTGAATTAATGTTTCATCTGTTGTCGTTCCAAATAACATGCGAGGTAACTCGACAACTTCACCGCTATCATCTTTCCCTGCATTTTTTTGCTTGATTCGATATTTCCATGCGAGGCTTGCTCTCATTCGCTATCCACTCAAACGTGTTGAAGTTCTCTACAACTCGATTTTCTTAGCGATTTTCGGATTGGCTGTGCGACGTTTGCCAACGAGTTTGTTAATCCTTGTGCTATTTCCACCAGCCCTCATCAAGACCGCAATCGAGATGTTCTTACCGAAGAACACTGCAGCGGGCTATTGGAAATTGATCGCTGGCCTAACAAGCACCATTCCCCCGGTGCCCATTTTTAAGATCTCCTGGATTCGTTTGCGTCTGAATATCAATCGGTTAATGACTTACTCGGGCGGCCAGATCCGCGACCCCAAGTGGCAAGCAAGAATCGAGTACAGCGGATTCAAAGATCTACTGGATCAAGTAACTTCGGGGCGATCTGTTTTATTGGCATCAGTCCATTACGGATCCCCCCGAGAGGCATCGACAATTATTCGTAGTCAGGGGCTCCGCCTATCTGCATTGGCGTATAGCCGACTAACTCCTCTGGAGGAAAAGTCGGTGAAGAATCGGGATCAACTTTGGGGGCTGGAACACGTGCCTGTCATTTTAAATCCGGATGAGATGTGGGCCGCTCGTGACTTTCTTCGTGAACCAGGGAATATGCTGTTACTGCTGATTGACGTCAGCATAATCCACGGGATGTGACAGGAACATTTCTCGGCGGCCAGATACGTGTCGCAAAGGGAGTCGTTAAATTTGCGGAAATGACGAATGCAGTCGTTGTTCCTGTCGCATGCACTTCGACCGGTTTCCTCAGGTGGCGGCTCTGGTTCGGCGAAGGAATGGACTGCGATGGAGATGCGAACATCTTAGATTCACAAGAATTTCTGCAACGCATCCTGCGGCAATTAGAATCCGAAATTGAAAAAAATCCGGAGCAAATGCAACCCGAGTTAATCGGGTCGATGATCAAAACAAAAAACAAAGTGACAAAGGCAGACAAGACTCCAAAACGCTCGCTAAAGCGTGAGCATTAAAGGTCATGATCGGAACGGTACAGAAAAGACCACGATAAGCAATCACTCAAATTCCCTCCCAGTTTTTCTTGAAAATACCACTCTCGGTGCGATGCAATCGATCAAGTCCTGCTGCAGCAGATTCACACAACCACCGAGCCGAACGAAAATTAGTTGCTATGTCGCGGATCAAAATTCATCGGCTCCAACGTCATGTATTGAAGAGCCGTGACGCTCGTTGAAGAGAAGTAAACTGGAAAGTTCTCTTTCTAAGTCAAAGAGTCTCAGCGTTGGCCTTAATGCTGACAAAGTCTATGGCTGCAAAACTGCCGCTTCTACAGAATTGGATCGACCGCAAGAGTTGCCGAACCCAATGTTCGCCAAGTTGTAAAATCCGCTCAGCTTTTTGTAACACGGGGCTGTCTCTTATACACATCTGA